>NZ_JALCYX010000123.1:0-7325 GCF_022690695.1 Anaeromyxobacter sp. SG17 | reverse complement strand
CGGCCCGGGCCGGCCGTGGCCGTGCGCCCGCGGCGCGCACCCGCCGCGCGGCCCTTCCGCGCCGCGCCGGCAGAGGCGCGGGGGGTTCGCCGTCCGGTCGCGCGCGCCTGCGCGGTCTCCTTCGCCACGAGCTTGTTGAAGTTGCTCTGCTCGCCGCCGGCGGTGGTGTCCTGGTAGACCAACGCCAGGCCCGACTCGTCGAACTTCCGGAACCAGTCGTCCCACTCGATGCGGTCCAGCTTCCCCTCGCCGGAGTAGCCGGGGAAGTCGATGCGGATGATCCCGGTACCGGGGGCGCCGCGTGCGGTCGACGTCACCTCCGCCGGCCAGCCGCCGCGCTCCTCGACCCACCTCCGGATCGTCTCGTGATCGGTCGTCGTCTGCGACCTCGTTCGCGCCATGAGTGCCTCCTCGTCGCGAACAGCATGCGCACGGGCGAGAGGCGGCGAAAGGCCGCTCGCCGCGCGCGGCCTGCACCCCGCGTGACCAAGAGCCGCCGAGGTGCGGAGCACGCCGACGGCTGCGTCGGTGCGCCTTCAGGAGAGGGAAGGACCGGTCTCGCACGGCTCCTCCTGCGGGCGCGCACGGCGGCGGTCGTCCACCGGACGGACGGGGCGCCGCGCGATCCACGCGCGCCGCGAGCGAAACGGGAAGGTGACGGCGGTGCGACCTCGACCTCGACCTCGACCTCGACCTCGACCTCGAACCGGCCCGCCCGTGGTTCCCGCCGCGTGTGCGCGCGCGGCGCCGCTGTCGTTGGAGGTCCGCAGCCCCGGCGGGGGGCCGCGCCCGGGTTGCATGCGGGCCAGACCCGGCTCAATATCCGGGCCCAACCGGAGGACATTCACGATGCGTCATGTCACGATCGCCCTCGCCATCCTCGCCCTCGCAGGCGCCACCCGTGTCTCGGCCCAGACGCCCTGGGACGTCGCGAAGAAGGCCGCGGGCAACGCCACCGTCGGGAAGCTCGAGAAGCAGATCAACAAGCGGCTGCTCGACGAGGGCCGCAAGAACCAGTGCTCGTTCAAGACGGACACGGACGTCCTCGAGCCCGGCTGCGACGCCAAGATGCAGCGGCTCTCCAACGTGCTCATCGACGCCAAGAAGCAGCTCAACGGCGCCGGCGTGAAGAACTTCAAGTTCGTCGTGTCCGGCCACACGGACTCGAGCGGCAACGCGAAGCACAACGACGAGCTCTCCGCGAAGCGCGCGGCGGTCGTCGAGCGCGAGCTCGTCGCGAAGGGCGTGCCGAAGGAGGAGATCGAGTCGGTCGGCATGGGCTCGAAGAAGCTGCTCGTGAAGCCGGACGACACGGCCGCGAAGAAGGCGAAGAACCGGCGGTACGAGATCCAGGTCAAGCTGTAGCGGCGCGCGGCGCGGGCGCCCCGCCGAGCCCGGCGGGCCCCGCGCCCCGTCGCACCCCCGGCCACTCGTTGCGCGTGAGCCGGAGCTGCGCCCGAATCCCCTGCGCCGCCCGGCCCGGGCTCGCTGCGCGCGCCGAGGCGGATCGCGCGAGTCGCCCCGCCGTCCCGTCCACGGGCGTCCGCCCGTTCAGCCGAGGGGTCCCGCGGCCCCCGAAGAGGGTCCAGATTCTTCCCAGGAGGAGGAATCATGACCTACAGGATCAAGGGCGCGCTCGCTGCAGCGGCGCTCGTCGCTGCCGGGGCGGCGGGCGCGCAGGTGCCTCGCTGGCCGCCGGCCCCCGAGCAGCGCCCGGGCGGCGCTCCGCGCCCGGCGCCGGCGCCGGCGCCGGCTCGACCCGGCGCGGCACCGCAGGACGCGGCGAAGCGGATCGACGATCGCCAGAAGCAGATCTTCGGGACGCTCGAGCAGCGCAGCCGGGAAGGGCAGGAGCTCGGGCGGCTGGCCCAGGAGCGGGGCGCGTCGAGCCAGGTGAAGGACCTCGGCAAGAAGCTCGTCGACGACGACGCGCGCGTCGAGCGCGAGCTCGGGACGATCGTCGCCGAGCGCGGCGGCAAGCCGAAGGACATGTCGGGCCCGAAGAACGAGCGCGACGCTCACGACGCGATGATGAAGCAGCTCCGCGGCAAGTCCGGCGCCGACTTCGACCACGCGTTCCTGCAGCAGGTCGAGTTCGCCCAGCGCAGCCAGCGCGCGGATCTCCAGCGCTGGCGCGACGAGACGCCGGGCGAGGACGCGCGCCTCAAGAAGTGGCTCTCCGACACCGAGGTGCTGGCCGAGTCGGACCTGCTCGCCAGCCGGAACGCGATCTCCGCGCTCGGCATGAAGTGGGAGCAGGACCCGCGCCACCCGCAGCAGCAGCCGGATCAGCAGCGCGCCGCGCGGCGGCCGCCGCGAGCGCCCTGGGGCGGGGAGTAGGGGAAGAGCTCGGTGCGCCAGGGGCGCCACGCGACCCCGGGATCAGGCGCCGGTGTCGGTGAGGCGGCGATAGGCGGCGAGGTGCCGGAGCGCGTCGGCGCTCCGGCCCAGCCGCTCGAGCAGGCGTGACGCGTTGTAGTGCGCGTCCGCGAGCGCGGGGTCGGCCTCGATGGCGCGCGCGTAGGCCAGCAGGGCCTCGTCGTCGAGCCCCTGGTCCTCGAGGGCCACGCCGAGGTTGAACGACGCGAGCGCGCGCTGCGAGGTGGCGGGGAGCGCGCGCCGGTAGTGGAACTCGGCCGCGCGCGGATCGCCCGCCTCGTGCAGGAGGCGCCCGAGGTTCAGGTGGGCGCCCGCGTGGTCCGGATCGAGCCCGAGCGCGCGCCGGTAGGCCTCGACCGCCTCCGCGGGCGCGCCGTCCTCCAGGTCGCAGCCCCAGCGGTACCAGGCGTCCGCGTCCAGCTTCGCGCCGCCCGGCGGCCGGCCGGAGCGCACGAGCGGCGCGACCTTGCGAGCGACGTCGCGCACCTCGAAGTCGAGGAGGACCTGCCCGGTGTCCGGACGCCAGCGCGCGCCGCCGTCCTGCACCACCACGTTCCGCCCGTCGGCGAGCACCCGGACCCCGGCGAGCGACCGATCGTGCGGCAGCTTGGCGCGGATGTCGCCGAGCGCCCGGCGCACGCGCGACGGCGGCACCTGCGCGTGGACGAGCTCGGCCGCGGCGCGGAAGAGGACGAGGTCCTGGAATGCGAAGCGGAGCTCGTTGCGAGGTCCGCGGCGCGGCATCACGAACCCCGCGCGCGCCAGGCGGCGGATCTCCGCGACGGGCAGGCCGAGCAGCCGGGCGACGTCGGTGGCGCGATACACGCGCCCCACCATCGCACGGCGGGGTCACTTGCGGGAAGTGGTGGCCTTGCCGCGCTCGTCCGCGTCCCGCCGCGCCCGCTTCGCCCCCTTGCGCTCTCCGGCGTCGGCCGCGGGTGGCGCGGCGCGCGCGGGGCGCCGGCTCTCGCCGCGCGCGGCGTCGATGCTCGCCTTCAGCGCGTCCATGAGGTCGATCACCTGCGCCGCCGGCTCGGCGGGCGCCGCGACCTGGATCTCCTGGCCCTCCACCTTCTTCGCGATCGCGGCCTCGACGCGCGCCTTCACCGCGTCCTCGTACTGCTCCGGCCGGAAGGCCTCCGACGCGGTCTGCTCGATGAGCTGGAGCGCGAGCTGGATCTCGGTGTCCTTGGGCTGGGCGTCGTCCACGGGGACCTCGTCCATCGGACGGACCTCGTCCGCGTGGAAGAGCTGCTGCATCACCAGCCGCCCGTCGCGCGCGCGGATGAGCACCAGGTACTGCTTGCCCCGCGCCGCGTAGCGGGCGAGGGCCGCCTTGCCGGCGCGCTCGAGCGCGAGGGCGAGCAGCCGGTAGGCCTTCCCGCCGCCCTTGTCGGGGCCCAGGTAGTAGGCGCGGTCGAAGTACACCGGGTCCACCTGCGCGGCCGGGACGAACTCGGCGATGTCGATGGTCTGGGTGGCGATCTCGTCGAGCGCGCGCAGCTCGTCGGGCGTGAACGTGACGTAGCGGTCCTTCGCGAACTCGTAGCCCTTCACCATCTCGTCGCGCTCCACCTTCACGCCCTCCTTCGCGCAGACGTACTGCTGCTTGAGGCGCGAGCCGCACGCCGCGTGCAGGAGGTTGAACGAGATGGAGGCGGAGGGCTGCGTCGCCGGGTAGAGGCGGACTGGGATCGACACGAGACCGAAGGAGATCGTGCCTGTCGCGATCGAGCGGGGCGCCATGCCTCCTTACATTAAGGGAGCGAGCCGCGCGTGCCCGATCGTCTCGACAGCTACCGCGCCAAGCGCGATCCGGGCCGGACGCCCGAGCCCTTCGGCCCCGCGGAGGACGGGGCGCGAGCGCCGGACGCTCCGCGGCTGTTCGTCGTGCAGAAGCACGCCGCGCGACGTCTCCACTGGGACTTCCGGCTCGAGCTCGGGGGCACGCTGCGCTCCTGGGCGGTCCCCAAGGGGCCCTCGGCGGATCCCGCCGACAAGCGCATGGCGGTCGAGGTCGAGGACCACCCGGTCGAGTATGCGGGCTTCGAGGGCACCATCCCCACCGGCAACTACGGCGCCGGCGCGGTCATCGTGTGGGATCGCGGCGTGTGGCGCCCGGTCGGGGACCCGTACGACGGGCTGGCCCGGGGCAAGCTCGTCTTCCAGCTCTCCGGCTACAAGCTGCACGGAGAGTGGACGCTCGTCCGCACGCGCGTGGCCCAGGGCGGCAAGCAGCAGTGGCTGCTCCTGAAGCACCGGGGCGACGCGTGGGCCGGCCCCGGGCGCGAGTTCGCGCAGGAGTCGGTCCTCTCGGGCCGCCTGCTCGAGGAGCTCGCCGCGGGCGAGGGCCGCGCGGAGCGGGCGGTGCGGGAGGCGGAGCGGCTCGGCGCGCCTCGGCGGGCGCTCTCGCGGGCCGACGCCCGGCCGATGCGCGCGACGCCGCGCGGCAAGCCGTTGCGGGGGGAGGGGGAGGGCTGGCTCTTCGAGGTGAAGTACGACGGCTACCGCCTCGTCGCCCGGCGCGAGGGGACGCGCGCGACGCTCCTCACGCAGCGCGGCGAGGACGCGACCGCGCTCTACCCCGAGATCGCGCGGCCGCTCGAGGCGCTGCCCGTCGACGCGATCGTCGACGGCGAGGTCGTGGTGCTCGGGCCCGACGGCCGCCCCGACCTCGCTGCGCTCGAGGCGCGCGCACGGCTCGCCCGTCCGCGAGACGTCGCGCGCGCCGCGCTGGAGCGCCCCGCGACGTTCTTCGTCTTCGACCTCCTCGCCCTCGGCGGCCTGGACGTCCGCGCCCTCCCGCTCGCCGAGCGGAAGCGCCTCCTCGCGAGCGTCGTCCCGCAACTCGGGCCGGTGCGCTACGCGGAGCACGTCGAGGGGCGCGGCGAGGAGCTCCGGCGCGAGGTGAGCGCGCGCGGGCTCGCCGGCATCGTCGCGAAGCGCGCCGACGCTCCCTACCGCGCGGGCCGCTCCGCGGCGTGGCTCGACATCCCGGCGGCGCGGAGCGCCGCTGAGGCACGCGCGCCGCACGACGCGTCGCCGCCCGTGCCGCACCCTGCGCGTCCCGCGCGCCGGGTGGAGGTGACGAACGGCGAGAAGGTCTGGTTCCCCGCGGACGGGATCACGAAGGGGGACGTCGTCGCGTACTACCGCGCCATCGCGCCCTTCATGCTGCCCTACCTGAAGGACCGGCCGCTCGTCCTCACGCGCTATCCCGAGGGCATCGACGGGAAGAGCTTCTTCCAGAAGGACGCGCCCACCTGGCGGCCGGAGTGGCTGCGGACGGTGCGGATCCGTGGCGAGGACGCCGGGCGCGAGCTCGATCACTTCCTCGTCGACGACGCGGACGGCCTCGCGTGGATCGCGAACCTCGGCACGATCCCGCTGCACGTGTGGTCGAGCCGGGCGGGCGCGCTCGAGCGCCCGGACTGGTGCGTCGTCGACCTCGATCCCAAGGACGCGCCCTTCGAGCACGTCGTGCGCATCGCGCGGGCGCTCCACGCCCTCTGCGACGAGCTCGGGCTGCCGTCGTATCCCAAGACGACCGGGCAGAAGGGCCTGCACGTGCTCGTGCCGCTCGGCGGTCAGCTCACCCACGCGCAGTCGAGGACGCTCGGCGAGCTCCTCGCCCGCGCGATCGAGGCGGAGCTCCCGGAGATCGCGACCACGGCGCGCGCCCTCTCCGCGCGCGGCGGCCGCGTCTACCTCGACTTCCTCCAGAACGGCTTCGGCAAGACCATCGCCGCGCCCTACGCCGTCAGGCCGAAGCCGGGCGCGCCGGTGTCGACGCCGCTGCGCTGGAGCGAGGTGACGGCGCGGCTCGACCCGTCCCGCTTCACCCTCCGCAACGTCCCGGGCCGCGCGCGCCGCCTTCGCGCGGACCCGCTCTCGCCGGTCCTGACGGGGAAGCCGGACCTCATGGCCGCGCTCGAGCGCCTGCGCGGGCGAATGGCGGGTGGAAACGGCGGAGCGCGGCGGCGCGCGCAGCGCGACGGCCGGACGGCGGAATAGGCGACGCGGCGCGCCGTGTCGCCTGGACGCCCACTCCGCTGGAGCCATTGTCCAATGGGGGGCAATCCGGACGAATGCGGTGGACAATTTCGACCACCGGGCTATGTTCCTGGCTCCCTGAATGGAGCAATCCAGCATGGCACGCCAGTCCAGCATCGACGACATCCTCCGCGAGACGGCCGACGAGGTCGTCGCCCGCGTCTCCTCGGCCATCGCGCGCCACGTCGGCGACCTCGTGCAGGAGGGCCTCCGGCGCGAGCTCGGCAAGAACGTCGTCGCGCGGCGCGTCACTCCGGCCGCCCGCCGCGGCGAGATCACGCGCTGGGTCGCGGACACGCGCGCCCGCCGCGTCCCGAACTTCGTCATCGAGGCGACGGGGCTCGACACCAAGAAGAAGATCGTCGCCAAGTTCGGGGCGAACGCGGCGTTCGAGAAGGGCAAGCCGCTGCCCAAGGCGAAGGCCGCGTAGCCGGGTCCGGCTACTCGCGCTCCGCGAGGCCGCGCAGGTGCCCGGCGCGCTCGAGCGCGCCGATGCAGGCCGTCGCGGCGCTCGCCTCCACCCAGAAGCCGGCGCCGCGGCGCGGCTGGTTCGAGCCGAGCGCGGTGGGCGAGGCGAACGTCTCGAGCTCGATCGCGAACTCGAACCCCGCGTCCTCGAGCGCGGCCTCGACCGCCTGCGCCTCCTCGAGCGTCGCCGCGAGGTAGACGCGCGCGATCTCCGTCCCCTCGACGAAGTCTTCCATGTCGATGCGGGCCATCCGGACCGTCCCTCCGCCGCCCCCAATCTAACCTCGGCGCGCCGCGGGCGTGCGGTATCCTCGCGGGCGTGATGACGCCGCTCTCCCGGAAGGCCCCGCGCTCGGCGCGCGCGGCGCTCGCCGCAGTCCTCGTCGCGCTCGCCGCGCCCCCCGCGCTGGCGCAGGCGCCCTCGG
>NZ_JALCYX010000122.1:0-7650 GCF_022690695.1 Anaeromyxobacter sp. SG17 | reverse complement strand
GGCGAGGACGGCGGGATCCTCCGGGGCGAGCTCGAGCGCGCGGCGGAGCTCCCGCGCGGCGTCGTCGAAGGCGCCGAG
Source organism: Anaeromyxobacter sp. SG17 (assembly GCF_022690695.1). Taxonomy (NCBI): domain Bacteria; kingdom Pseudomonadati; phylum Myxococcota; class Myxococcia; order Myxococcales; family Anaeromyxobacteraceae; genus Anaeromyxobacter; species Anaeromyxobacter sp. SG17. The sequence goes on along the minus strand of NZ_JALCYX010000122.1, from coordinate 7,572 downwards.
ATCCTCCTCGGCGATCGCTGCGGCGCGCAGCCTGAGCGGCAGCTCCTCCTCGGGGCGGCCGGCGAGCTTCCCGGCGGCCTCGACGAGCACCTCGAAGAGCTCGCGCTCCGCGCCGACGCCGGCGGCGAGGACCTCGGCGCGGCGGCGCGCCTCCCCGTGCTGCGGGCAGGCGCGGACGGCCGCGAGCGCCGCGGAGAGCGCCCCGCGGGCGTCGCCGAGCCGCTCCGCGCGGAGCGCGGAGGCGTCGAGGAGATGGCGGGCGCGCTCGCGCGAGTCGGTCCCGGGCAGCGCCTGCGCGATCCGCTCGAGCGCGGCCGCCTGCCGGCCCACGTCGCCCGCCGCCGCGTACGCCGGCGCGAGCGCCTGCGCGATGCGGAGCGGCTCCGCGCCCCGCTCCAGGAGGCGCTCGAGGAGCGCGATCGCGTCGGCCTGCTGCGCGGGCCCGAGGCCGCCCGCCGAGAGCACGGCGAGCGCGACCTCCGCGGCCTCGGCGTGCCTGCCGAGCGGATCCGCGAGGAGCTCGGCGCGGGCGATCTCGAGCGCGGCGCGCTCGGCGCCCTGTTTGCGCGCCGCGAGCCGGCCGAGGACGGAGGCCCGCTCCTCCGCGGCCGCGGGGGTGCCGACCGCCTCGAGCGCCGCGTGCAGGCCCCAGAGCCCCGCGTCGTCCTCGCTGGCGGCGAGCGCGTCGCGCCAGGCCGCCGCGGCTCGCTCGGGCTGGGCGGCGTCGAGCCACAGCGCGCCGAGCCGGGCCGAGAGCGCGCGCCGCTCGTCGCCCGCCGCCGCGTCGCGGCGCTGCTCGAGCTCGTGCGCGAGCTCCACCTGCTGGCCCGCGCGCGCCATGCAGGCCTCGAGCGCGGCGGTCGCCCCGCGGTCCTCGAGGTCGAGCTCCGAGAGCGCGCGCCAGGCCCCCACCGCCTCCTCGGGCTTGCCGAGGTCGCGATCGAGGATCTCCGCCACGCGGCGGAGCAGGGTCTTCCGCGCGCGGAGGTCGTCCTGCACCGCGCTGGCGGCGGCGCGGTAGGCGCGCACGAGGTCGAGGTAGGCGTCGGCGCGCGCGGCGGCGCCCTCCATCGCCTTGCGCGTCGCGGCCCGCGACGGGTCGAGCGCGAGCGCGCGCGAGAGCGTCCGGAGGGCGTCCTTCGGCCGGCCGAGCCGCTCCTGCTGGACCTCGGCGAGCCGCTCGAGCAGCCGGATCCGCTCGGCGCGATCGCGCTCCAGGCCCACCGAGGCCTCGAGCACCTGGGCGAGCGCGGTCCACTCGCCCGCGTCCGCGAGCAGCGGCGCGAGCGCCGCGGCGGCGGGCGCGTGGCCGGGATCGGCGCGGAGCGCCGCCTCGAGGTGGCGGCGGGCGCGGGCGGGATCCTCGAGCCGCTCGCGGGCGAGCTGCGCCGCGCGGACCCGCAGCGGCGCGTGCGCGGCCTTCGGCGGCGCAGCGGCGAGGTGCCGCTCGAGCGTCGCGAGCGCCTCCTCGAACCGGCCTGCGTCGGCGTGGTGCTCGAAGGCCTGGAGCGCGGCCGCCTCGCAGGCGGGATCGAGCGCGAGCGCCTTCCCGAGCGCGTCGAGCGCGCTCTCCGCGTCGGCGAAGCGGATCACGTCGACGCGCGCCATCTCCAGGTGTAGCGCCACCAGGGCGGCGCGGTCGCGGGTCTTGGTCGCGAGCCGCGCGAGGGCGTCGGCGTGCGCGCGGTGATCGCCCTTCTCGGCGTGCACGCGGGCGAGGAGGTCGAGGGCGGCGGGATCGCCGGGCAGGAGCGCCCAGGCGCGGTCGAGCCGCTCGAGCGCGCGCTTCACGCCCTCGGGATCGTAGGCGAGGTGGAGCTGGGCCAGGCGGAGCTGGAGCGCGGCCGCCTCGCGGCGATCGCGCGCCTTCGGGACGCGCGCCTCCAGCGTGCGCGCCTCGTCGCGCCACGCGCGCGGGAAGGCCCGCAGGCGCTCGCGGATCTCCGGCCCGCCGGGCGCGGCCCGGTCGAGCGCCATCGCCTCGATGACCGCGTCGGTGGCGAGGCCGTGCTCGAGGGGCTCGTCCACGAGCCGCGCGGCGAGGAGGGCGTACTCCGCGGCGAGCGTCGGCCCGTCCGCGCCCGCGTCCCGCGCCTCGTCGAGGAGCCGCTTCGCCTGCGCGAAGTGGCGGAGCGCCGCGAAGCCGGCGACGCCCCGGGCGCGCGCCTCGGCCAGCCGCGGGTCCTGGCGACAGGCGCGCGCGTACAGGAGCGCCGCGCGATCTCTCCGCCCGAGCCGCTCCTCGTGCAGCACGCCGAGCCGCAGGGTGAGCCGCGCCGCCTCGGCGGGCTCCGCCGCCCCGGCGGCGCGCTCGAGGACCGCGGCGAGGGCCGGCCAGTCCTGGCGATCCTCGAGGAGCTGGGTGAGCGCGGCGAGCGCCCCCGGCTCGGCCGGATCGGCCCGGAGGAGCTGCTGGTAGAGCTCCTCCGCCCGGGCCACGTTCCGGAGCTTCGTCGTCGCGAGCGCCGCCGCCTTGGCGAGGAGCGGCGCGCCGGGCTCGGGGACGAGGCGCGCTCGCCCCTCGTACAGCGAGACGAGGTCCTCCCAGCGGGCGTCCTGCTCGTAGAGCGCCTCGAGCGCCTCGAACGCGGCGGGATCGCCGGGCGCGGCCTCCAGCGTCTCGAGGTGCGACCGGATCTGCTCGTCCAGGGAGGATGCGCTCAAGGTGGGTACGCTCGGCGAGAGGAGGGCCCGGGAAAGCGCCGACGGCCCGGAAGTATAGGGCTCGCCTCGCGAGGGGGTCAACGTTACTACCGCCAGAATTCCCAGCCCTTACGGGCGGTTGCCTACATCGGCGCCGCGATATCGGCGCGTATCGCCGCCGCGACGCGGCGCTCGGCGTCCCGTGCCCTCGACTCGAGCTCCCCTGGACGACGGCCGCTCGAGCGAGGTCTTTCGTCCTTGCGGCGCCGTCGCGGAGTGAGGATTCGCGAGGCGTGCACGCCCTCACGGCGCGGGCGTGTAGGCGACGAGCTCCTCGGTGCGCTCGCCCTCCTCGCGGACCTTCCCGACGTCGGGTGCGAGCCAGTAGGTGCGGTCGCTGCCGATCTTGTCCAGGCGGACGCGCGCGACCTGCAGGCAGGTGAAGGTGCCCGCAGGCACGGTCACCTGCACGTCCTTCGCGATCACCGTGAACCGGTAGGTCTGGTTCTTCTCCGTGAAGGTCCCGTCCGCGTGCTCCTCGTGCTCGAGCACGGTCGCCTCGTACACCGAGCCGACCGGCGCCGACGCGGAGAGGGTCTTCGGCGCGGCGGGGGACCAGGTGGTGGTGCGCACGAGCAGGCCGGCCTTCCGGTCCTCCTCGCGGGCGCGCAGGACGAAGCCGTCCTTCTCGACGAGCCAGCCGCGCTCCTCCTGCGTGGGCTCGGTGTCGACCACCAGGATCGCCGACGCGGTGGACCCGGGCACCTGCTGCGGGCCGACGACCTGGACCGTCTTCTCGAACGGCGCGTCGCGGAGCGGATCGGTGACGCGGTACCGCCAGCTCGCTCCGGTGGCGAGCGGCGCGAGGTTCTTCTGTCCGGAGGGGGTCGGCGTCGGGTCGTTCGTGATGGCGCCCCCGCCGCAGGCGGCGAGCGCGACGGCGGCGAGGGGGAGCAGTCGGCGAGGCATCAGGCGATCTCCTTGGAGGGTGCGGGCGCCGGGGCGGGCCGGATCTCGAGCGGCGCCTCGGATCGGCGCGCGTCGGCCTCGGGGGCCGCCGGCGCGTCGGGGACCTTGAACAGATCGAGCCCGGCGAGGAGCACGCAGGCGAACGCCGCGCCGGAGAAGGCGAGCGGGAGGCTGCCGTGACCGCACGCCATGCCGAGCCCGATGACGAGGAAGAGGACGGCGGCGTCGCGCGGGTCCTTGAGGCCGGAGCGGAACCGCACGAAGCTCCCGAGCCCGACGAGCCCGAACGCCTTCGCGAGGCTGTTGCCGATGACGATGGTGATGATCGTGGCGGCGACGCAGAGCAGGATCTGCGCCTGCGCCATCTCCGGGCGCGGCGGCCGCCGGCCCATGAGGTAACGCCACGGGCGCAGCGCGAGCACCGAGCCGATGAGGAGCGCGGCGGCGAACCGCGGCGCGAGCTCGCCCACCTGCAGCGCGGCGAGGTCCACCTCCGCGGACGCCGTGGTCAGATCGAACATGCCGCCTCCTCCTGCCCCACCGGTGCCGCCGCCGCGGCGGCGAGCGCCGCGCGGGAGAACGCCGCGTGCGCGTTGCGCAGCACCGGGAGGCTCGCGGGCGCCGCGCGGAGCGCCCGCGCCACGAGCGCGCGGCCTCGCTCGCGGAGCGCGAGCTCGCGCAGCGAGGACACCGCGGTCGTGGGCCACAGCTCCGCGCCGGCCTCCCGGAGCGCCCAGGCGCGCGGATGGTCCATGCCATCCACCGAGTCGAGCGCCTCCTTCGTCGCGGGCAGCGCCCGCTCGCGCAGCGCCCACGCGTACGGTGCGTCGATCCCGGTGAGCGAGCGCAGCACGCGCTTCGCGGCGTGCTCGAAGAGCCGCTCCCGCAGCTCGCGCGACACCGGGCCGTCCACCTCCGCCGTGGAGCGCAGCGCGGCCAGCCGATCGCGGTCGGCGAGCGCGACCCGGAGCGCGTCGGCGCGCGGGCCGGCGAGCCCGGCGAGGCTCCGCGCGACGGGGAGCACGAGCTCGCGGTGCAGCCCCTCCCCGCGGAGCGCCCAGGCGTCGGGATCGTCCACGGCGCCGAGCCCGTCGAGGACCGCGCCGATCGCGCCGCGCTCGAGCCCGCGCTCCCGCAGCTCCCAGGCGGCCGGCGTGCCGTTCCGGGCGAGCCCGGCCAGGGCCGCCTCGGGCGCGGCCTCGAACAGGAGCTCGCGGAGCGCCATCGCCTCCGGAGAAGGGTCGTCGCCGAGGCTCGCGAGGACGTCGCCGGGAGCCCCTCCGGCGAGCGCGCGCCGGAGCGCGAAGGCGCCGGGATCGGCGAGCCCCTGGAGGCTCCGCGCGACGAGGCGGGGCGCGCGCGCCGCGAGCGACACGCGCAGCGCGTGCTCCGCGGCGCCCGGGATGCCGGCGAGGAGGAACGCGGCGAGGTGCGGCTCCGGCCCGGCGAGCGCGGCGATCGCGGCGCGGAACCGCTCGCCGACGCGCTCCGGCGAGGCCTCCGCCTCGAGCGCGGCGGCACGGGCGCCGGCCGAGGCCCGGCGCGCCCGCGCGGCGTGCGTGGTCCTCGGCGCGAGGCGCGCGAGGATCGCGTCCGTCACCTCGTCGGCCAGCGCCGCGAGCGGCCGCCCCTCGTTGGACGCCACGATCCAGCGCGCCGGGTCGTGCTCGGCCTCCGCCCGGAGGTGCCGCCGGACGCGCACCTGCAGGCCAGCGCCGGCGAGACCCTTCCGCGACTCGGCGTCGCCGTCGCGGCCCTCGAGGATCTTGCCGATGCGCTTGCGGAGCCGCGCCAGGTCCGGATCGACGTCGACGAGCACGACGAGATCCGGCCACGTGCCGCCCGCGCCGACGCGCACCGCCGCCTCGACCTCGTCCCGCGGCAGCCCACGCCCCGCCGCGGAGAGCGCGACGAGCGAGTGGAGGCTGCGGTCGGCGACGACGAGCCGGCCGTCCGCGAGCGCGGGCCGCACGATCTCGTCGAGCTGCTGCGTCTCCCGCGCGAGGTTCAGGAAGAGCTCGGTCCGGGCCGACATCTCGAGCAGGCGCGCGTCCCGCGTCAGCTCGCGGACGCGCCGCGCCACGCCGGACGCGAGCACCCCCTTCTCGCGCGCGTGCAGGACCTCGTGACCGGCCGCCCGCAGCCGTTCGCAGACCAGGTTCGAGAGGGTGGTCTTGCCGCTGCCGTCGATGCCTTCGAAAGAGACGAACACCCGTCATGCCCCCGTGGAGCGGTCGTCGGCGCCGCGCCCGATCGCCGCCGCGAACTTCGAGTAGGTCGTGCCGCGCGCCCGGCCGAGGTGAGCGAGCCACCGCGGCAGCCCCTCCGGCCCGAACTTCAGCTCGACCACGACGCGCGGCTCGGCCCCGAACGCGGGTCCGAGGGTGCCGTGCCAGGGCGGGGCCTCCGCCGAGAAGAGCGACCAGCTCGCCGCGTGGAACGTGAGGGCGTCGTCGAGCGTCACCCGCCAGTGCGCGGTGGCCTGGTACACGCGGCGCCGGTACGACGTCGCGACCACGGGCGAGAGCGCCCCGAACGCGGAGGCGAGCGAGCGGGCGACCACCCTGCGCACCTCGCCGCGGGGGAGCCAGATCCGCTCCTTGCTCGTGATCCCGGCGCGCTCCCGCTTCACCTCGAGCACCACGCGCCCGGGGGCGTCGCTCCGATCGGGCGCGTACGCCTTGGCGCGGACCTTCACGCAGTCGTCCGGGGAGGCCGCGGCGCGCAGCGCGAGCGTCCCGCGCGGCGAGTCGAAGTAGACCGACACGACGCGGCTCTCCAGCGGGGCGACGTACCGCGCGAGCGCGCCGGCGACCGACTCGGCCTCGTCCGGGTCGAGCAGGAGCTTGACCTCCCTGCGAAGGTTCGTGATGCCGGTCTCGGCGAACGCCTGGTTGATCATCGGGTCCTCAGAACCTCGTGGCGATCTGCATCGCCAGCGCGTTCCCGGGCACCTCGTCGCCGGGACGGCGCGCGCGCTCTCCCTGAACCTTCACCTTGAGTCCCTCGGTCCACGCCAGCACCGCCCCTGCGATGGCGGAGTACCCGACCCCGCGGGTCGTCCCGCGCAGCTCGAGCACCTCCGCGCCCGCGACGGGGGTCACCCGCAGCCGCCTCGCCTCCCCGAGCTTGAAGGTCCAGCCGACGAGCGCGGTCCCCGCCGTGAAGGCGCCGGCGTCGAGCTTCCCGCCGAAGCCCTCGACGCTCGCGTCGAGCGGCCCGCCGGAGAGCTGCGCGTACGCGCTCGCGGCCTGGCGCACCGGCACGAGCGGATCGCTCGAGCCTGCGCGGTACGCGGTCACGCCCAGCTCGAGGGGCTTCCAGGGGCGCGCGGACGCGCGACCGGCGAGGTCCTGCGCGCGGTTCTCCCCGCCGAACGCGCTCCGCTCGCCGGCGAACACCCCGCCGGCGAGCTCGACCCGGCCGCGCCAGGGGCGGATCCCGGCGGTCGCGCCGAGCCGGCGACCTCCGAGCTCGTTGTCCTTCACGAGGTAGCCGTTCACGAGGCCGCGATCGACGAGCGGCAGCTTCCAGCTCGACTCGAGCTGCCTGGCCGAGAACGGCGCCTTGAAGCGCCCGGCCTGCAGGCGCGTCGAGAACGGTCCGTCGAGGCGCGCGTACGCGTCCTTGATGGGCGTCTTCGACGCGACGTCCGCCTCGAGCACCGTGAGCACGCCGGGCAGGCGCGCCTCGATGCCGATGCGGGCGGAGGACATGTCGAGCCGGCGCGTCCAGTCGTCGCGCTCGTCGGCCGCGACGCCCATGTAGAGCCGCCCGTGCACCTCGACGTCGAGCGGCACCGTGATGCGCGTCCCCCGCGCCGGCTCGGCGGGAGTCTGGGCGGGAGGCGGCGCGGCCGCGGGCGGCGTCGGCGGCGAGCGCGGCACGCTCGCGAGCGGCACCGGCCTCGCGCGCGCGGGCCGGGCGGCGGCGGTGCTCGCGGGCACGACGGAGGGACCG
>NZ_JALCYX010000121.1:0-7664 GCF_022690695.1 Anaeromyxobacter sp. SG17 | reverse complement strand
GCGGGCGCCGCGCTGCGCATCGCGGCGCGGCGGGCGGACGCGGCCGAGCGGCTCGCGGGCGAGCTCGCTTCGCTCGTCGCCGCCTCGTCGCCGCCGCCCGTGGCGGTGCCGTGGGAGGCGCTCGCCGCCGAGGCGGACGCCGCCGACGCGATCGTGAACGGGACCTCGGTCGGGCTGCACGCCGAGGACTTGCCGCTGCCGCTCTCCGTCCGCGCCGGGCAGCTCGTCCTCGACTTCGTCTACGGCGACACCGCGCTCGCGCGCGCCGCGCGCGAGGCCGGCGCGCGGCTCGTCTCCGGCGAACGCGTCCTCGTCCGGCAGGGGGCGCTCGCCTTCGCGCTCTGGACCGGCCGCGCCGCGCCGGAGGCGCTCATGGCGTCGGCCATCGCCGCGCCCGGGAGGCCCTCATGACCATCCGTTACCTCACGGCCGGCGAGTCGCACGGGCCGGCCCTCGTCGCCATCGCCGAGGGCTTCCCCGCCGGGCTGAACATCGACTTCGACGAGGTGAACCGCGATCTCCGCCGGCGCCAGAAGGGCTACGGGCGGGGCGGGCGGCAGAAGATCGAGAAGGACGAGGCCGAGTTCCTCGCCGGGCTGCGCGGCGGCGAGACGCTGGGGGCGCCCATCGCCCTCGTCGTCTGGAACAAGGACCACGAGAGCTGGAAGGACCTCGTCTCGCCCTACGCCCGCGGCGGCCGCGTCTTCACCCAGGTCCGGCCCGGTCACGCCGACCTCGCGGGCGCCCTCAAGTACGCGCGCACCGACGCGCGCGACGTGCTCGAGCGCGCGAGCGCGCGCTCCACCGCGGCGACCGTGGCGCTCGGCTCGCTCGCGAAGCAGCTCCTCGCCCGCTTCGGCGTCCGGGTCTCCTCGCGCCTCGTGGCCATCGGCCCCCGCCTGCGCCACGTGGAGGAGCCGCCGACCGACGCGGAGCGCGCGGCCATCGAGGCCTCCGACCTGCACGTGGACGACGAGGCGGTCGCCGCGGAGTGGCGCGCCCTCATCGACGCGGAGAAGGCGCGCGGCGGCTCCATCGGCGGCGCCTTCGACGTCCACGCGACCGGGCTCCCCATCGGCCTCGGCAGCCACGTCCACCCCGATCGCCGCCTCTCCGCGCGGCTCGCGGGCGCGCTCTGCGGCGTCCAGGCCATCCGCGCGGTCGAGCTCGGGGACGGCACGCAGGTGGGCCGCTCCGGCCCCGACTTCCACGATCCCATCGCGTACGACCCCGCGCGCGGCTTCCACCGGCCGTCCAACCGCGCCGGGGGCCTCGAGGGCGGCATGACGGACGGCATGCCGCTCCGCGTGCGCGCGTACATGAAGCCCATCCCCACCATGCTCACCCCGCTGCCCACCGTGGACCTCGCGACCCGCGAGGCGACGCAGGCCCGCTACGAGCGGAGCGACGTGTGCGCCGTGCCCGCCGCCGCGATCGTCGGCGAGGCGGTGGTGGCGTGGGAGCTCGCGAACGCGTTCCTCGAGAAGTTCGGGGGCGACGCCATCGTGGACGTGGAGCAGGCGGTCCTCGCCTATGCCGCTCGGATCCGCTGAGACGCTCGCCCTCGCGGGCATGATGGGCTCCGGCAAGTCGACCGTCGCCGAGCTCCTCGGCCGGCTCCTCGGGCGGCGCGTGGTCCACCTCGACGACGCCATCGTCCGGGCGGCCGGACGCCCCATCGCCGAGATCTTCGCGAGCGACGGCGAGCCGCGCTTCCGCGCGCTGGAGCGCGAGGCGGTGGCCGCCCTCCCGGCGGGCGTCGTGGCGGACCTGGGCGGCGGGGCGTTCTGCGATCCGGTGAGCGCCGGGCGGCTCCTCGCGGTCGGCCGGGTCGTGTTCCTCGACGTGTCCGCGGCCGAGGCGGCGCGCCGGCTCTCCGCCGGCGGCGGCGACGCGGCCCGGCCGCTCGCGGCGCGCTGGCCGGAGCTCCTCGCCCGCCGCCTCCCCCTCTACCGCCGCGCCCACCTCACCGTCCCCGTCGACGGCCTCACGCCCGAGGCGGTGGCGCGGCGCATCCTGGAGTCCCTGTGACCGAGCTCGTCGAGGTGATCCCCGCCCGCCAGGGCGACCACGAGTACCCGGTGCGCGTCGGCTCGGGCGCGGCCGAGCTCGTGGGCGCGCTCGCCGACGAGCACGATCGGGTGGCGCTCGTCTCCTGCGCGCGGGTGCTCGCGACCCCCTTCGGCAAGCAGGTGCGCGCGCGGCTCGAGCGCGAGGCGCCGCTCGCCCTCGTGCACGTCCTCCCCGACGGCGAGCGCGGCAAGAGCCTGCGCGAGCTGGAGCGCGGCGCGGTCGCCCTGCTCCGCGCGGGGATGACGCGGCGGAGCCTCGTCGTGGCGCTCGGCGGCGGGGCGGTCACCGACGCGGCCGGCTTCCTCGCCGCGACCTACATGCGCGGCGTGCGGTGGGTCGCGGTGCCGACGACGCTCCTCGGCATGGTGGACGCGGCGATCGGCGGGAAGACCGCGGTGAACCTGCCCGTCGCGAAGAACGCGGTCGGCGCGTTCCACCCGCCGGAGGCGGTGCTCGCCGATCCCGCGGCGCTCGAGACCTTGCCCGCGCGCGAGGTCCGCAGCGGCAAGGGCGAGGTGATGAAGTACGCCGCGCTCCGGCCCGACCTGCTCGAGGCGTTCGGGCCCCAGCTCGCCGCCGCGACGCTCGACCCGCTCGTCATCGCGACCTGCGCGCGCATGAAGGTGGACGTGGTCGAGGCGGACCCTACGGAGCAGGGGCCGCGCAAGCTCCTCAACCTGGGCCACACCTTCGGCCACGGCGTGGAGGCGGCCGGGGCGTTCTCCCGCTACACGCACGGCGAGGCGGTCGCCGTCGGGCTCGCCTTCGCCTTCCGGCTCGCGGCCCGGCTCGGCCGCGTCGGCGCCGACGCCGCGACCGCGGTCGAGGAGCGCCTCGCCGCGGCCGGGCTCCCCGCCCGCGTGCCGCGCGAGACGGCCCGCGCCGCCCAGCGGCTCATGGCGTTCGACAAGAAGCGCGGCGACGGCGGGCTGCGCTGGGTGCTGCCCGTCGCGGTCGAGGGCGGGCGGTGGGCGGTGGAGTGGGACGTCGAGGCGGACGCCGAGGCGGTGGACGCCACCGTCGCCGAGATCGCGGCGCCCGCCCCGTCTCGCGCTTCGACTCGGAAGAAGGGGCGCGCTACGCTCGCGCGCGGCCGCAGCGCGGCCGGAAAGGCAGCCCGATGATCCTCCTCGTGAACGGCCCGAACCTGAACCTGCTGGGGGAGCGCGAGCCCGACGTGTACGGGCGGACCACGCTCCCCGAGGTGGAGAAGCTCGTGCGCGAGGCGTGCGCCGCCTGGAACGTGGAGGTGAAGGCGTTCCAGTCGAACCACGAGGGGGCGCTCGTCGACTTCATCCACGAGCACCGCAAGGCCGCGCAGGGGATCCTCCTCAACCCCGGCGCGCTCACGCACACGAGCTACGTCCTCCACGACTGCCTGAAGTCCATCCCGCACGTGCCGGTGATCGAGGTGCACCTCTCGAACATCCACGCGCGCGAGGCGTTCCGGCGGACGAGCGTCGTCGCGCCCGCCTGCCGCGGCCAGATCACCGGCCTCGGGATGCGCGGCTACCTCCTCGCCGCCGAGTGGCTGTGCGCCGAGGTCGGCGCCGTGCCGGTCGAGCGAGGCGGCGCGCCCAGGCTCTGATGGGACGGCCCGCGCCTCGCGACCGCCGCTGAGCCCCGGCGGGTCTTCGCCCGCCGTTCGCGGCGGCGCCCCGGCGGGCTCGCCTCGCTCATTCGCGCCTGCGGATCACCTGGATGCCTCGCCTCGCCGTCCTAATGCCCGCCCGCGACGCGGCCGCCACCGTGCGGGCGGCGGCGGTGTCCATCCTCCGCCAGAGCGAGCGCGATCTCTCCCTCGTGTGCGTGGACGACGGCTCGCGGGACGGCACCGCCGAGATCCTGGAGCGGCTCGCCGCCCGCGACCGGCGCGTCGTCGTCCTGCGCGGCCCGGGGGAGGGCATCGCCGGCGCGCTGAACCGCGGCCTCGCCGCCTGCGACGCGGAGCTCGTCGCGCGCATGGACGCGGACGACGTGGCCCACCCCGAGCGGCTCGCGCTCCAGCGCGCCGCGCTCGAGGCGGACCGCTCGCTCGCCGCCGCCGGCTCGCGCGTACGGCTCTTCCCGCGCCGCATCCTCCGGCCGGGCATGCTCCGCTACGCGGCCTGGCTGAACGGCCTGACGACCCCCGACGAGCTCCACCGCGACCTCTTCGTCGAGGCGCCGCTCGTGCACCCCGCCACCACCATCCGCCGGGCCGCGCTCGCCGCGGCCGGCGGCTGGCGCGACGGCGACTTCCCCGAGGACTACGACCTCTGGCTCCGCCTGCACGCCGCGGGGGGCCGGCTCGCGAACGTCCCGCGCACGCTGCTCGCCTGGCGCGAGGCGCCGGCGCGCGCGACGCGCACCGATCCGCGCTACGCCCTGGCGCGCCACGTGGCCCTCAAGTGCCACCACCTCGCGCGCGGGCCGCTCGCCGGGCGGCGCGAGGTGGCGGTGTGGGGGGCGGGCGAGACCGGCAAGACCTTCGCCGACGCGCTCCTCCGCGAGGGCGTGCGCGTGGCGCTCTTCGTCGAGGTCGACCGGAACAAGATCGGCCGGGAGATCCGCGGCGCGCCGGTCGTCGGCTACGGCGACGTGGCGCGCGCGCGGGGGCTCCCCCTGCTCGTGGCCGTCGGCGCACCCGGCGCGCGGGCGCTCATCCGGGCGGAGCTCGCGCGCGCGGGCTTCGAGGAGCTCTCCGACTACCGCTGCGTCTGCTGACGCGGATGGTCGCGTCGCCGCCCGGGACCGAACCCGACCGCTGCGGTCGCCGACGCGCCGGGGGCGGGATGGCTTCCCGGGCGAGGACGGGGCTACCGTTGCGCTCAGAGTGCGCGCGCCCGTCCACGTCCCCGCCGATCCCGCGGCCGCCTCCTTCGACCTCGCCGCCTTCCGGCGCGCGCTGACCGACCGGACCGCCGCCGCGGTCCGCGCGCTCCGCGAGCGCATCGGCTCCGAGACCCTCTACGCCTTCGCGCTCTACACCGACGCGGAGTCGGGCTACGCGTCGGTGCGCGCCTCGGCGAACACCGAGGAGGGGCTCGCCCGCGCCGCGACCGCCCGCGCGGCCGACGACCCGCGCTTCCGCGGCGAGGCGGGGCGCCGCCTGCTGCGCTGGTCGGCCGCCGACTGGGACTTCCACGACTTCGACGCGGGGGTCCGCGAGGTGGCGCTGCCGGACCCCGCCGGCCGGCGCGAGTCGCTGGACCGGGCGATCCTCACGGCCATGGTGGGCGCGCTCAGGTCGATCGACCGCGCCGGGCTCTTCGGCCGGGGGGCCGACCGTGCCTTCCTCACGGTGAACGTCCTCTGCCCGCACCCCTCGAGAGCCTTCTTCGTCAGGAACCTGCGCGCCCTGAACCCGGTGCCCACCGTGGAGCGCCACCTGCGGGAGACGGACGCTGCCCCGCTCGTGCGCGCGGTGAACCGCGCGCCGCGGCGCGAGCGGATGCGGATCTGGCTCGCGCTGTACGAGGACCTGTACATGGAGTGGAAGACGCCCATCGCCGAGGAGGCGCGGGCGCGCGGCATGTCGCCCTGGGACGTCGAGGCCGAGCTCGTGAAGTTCGGCCCCAAGGTCGTGCCGAAGCTCCTCGACCTGCTCGCCCACTACGGGTTCGCGCCCCCGTTCGACTCCGCCCGCGAGCTCGAGACGCGCGAGGTGTGGCTCGCCGGCAGCGCGCTCTTCCTCGTCCGGCGCATCGGGGCGGTGCCGGAGGGGCAGATCCACCGCATGCAGACGCTCGTCGCTGCGTTCGTCGAGCGCGACCGGCGCCTCAAGATCGCCTCGACCCTCGCCGAGAACACCGCCCGCGTGCTCCACGAGCTCCGCCCGCGGCGGTTCCCGGAGAGCGTCATGGACCCGCAGACGTACAAGCTCCTGAACCCGGAGCCGTTCCTGCCGCGGCGCCGCTGACGCGGCCGCGGGAGGGCACCGCTCCGCGCGAGGGACGTCGCGGAGGGGGGGCGGCGGGCCCGCGAGTCAGGGCAGCAGCGCGGCCTCCGCGGCCCCGAAGTCGTCCGGCACGGACGCCTCGAAGACGAGCCGCGCGCCGGACGCGGGGTGGGCGATCTCGAGCCGCCGCGCGTGCAGCATGACGCGCGGGATCGCCACCTCGCCGACGCGCCGCGGGCCGCCGTAGCGCGGGTCGCCGAGCAGCGGCGCGCCGAGGTGGGCGAGGTGCACGCGGATCTGGTGCGTGCGCCCGGTCTCGGGGCGCGCCTCGACGAGCGCGGCGAGCGGGCCTTCACGCAGCGTCCGGTAGCGCGTCACCGCCGCGTCGCCGCGCGGGTCCACGCGACGGAGCCCGGCGCGCGCCGGGTCCTTGCCGAGCGGCGCGTCGATCCGCCCCTCGGGCGGCGCGGGGGCCCGGGCGCACAGCGCGAGGTAGGTCTTCTCCGGCGTGCCGGTGCGGAACGCCTCGGCGAGCGCGGCGGCCGCGGCGGCGCTCCGCGCGAGCACGGTGACCCCGCTCGTCTCGCGGTCGAGCCGGTGGACGAGCGTCACCGGCGCGCCGAGCAGCGCGGCGACGAGTTCGGGCAGGGTGCCCTGGTCGGTCGTGAGCGTCGGCTGCGCGGGCACGCCCGCGGGCTTGTCCACCGCGACGAGGTCCCGGTCCGCGTAGAGGAGGCGCGAGCGGTCGAGCGCGCCGGGCGCGGGCGCGGAGCGGCCCGCCTCCTCGAGGTTGACGACCACCTCCTGGCCTTTGTGGAGGAGCTTGCCGGAGACCTTGCAGCGGCGTCCGTCGAGGAACACGCCGCCCGCGTCGAGCGTGCGCCGCGCGAGGCCGCGCGAGATGCCGCCGCGCGCGGCGATGAAGCGGTCGAGCCGCTCGCCCGCGTCCGCGGGGGCCACGGAGAGGGAGAGCCGCTTCATGTTTCGACGGGGGCTGCGCCCCCGCCCCGCCGCTCTGCTAGCACGCGCCGGCGCCCTGCTTGGCGGGGCAGGTCGCGCAGGCGTCGGCCTTCGGCTCCGGCTTCGACTCGGACTTGTCCGACTTGCCGGTGATCGCGGCGGAGTTCCGGCCGTTGTAGTCCGTGATGTAGAAGCCCGAGCCCTTGAAGGCGAAGGCGCTCGCGGACATGAGCTTCGTCACCTTCGAGCCGCAGACCTCGTGGATCTCCAGCGCCGGCGAGGACATCTTCTGCAGGTGATCGAAGCGCCCGCACTTGGGGCACTCGTACTCGTAGATGGGCATACCCGTGAATCTCCGACGGGGAAGCTAAATTCGGCGGAATCGCTGTCAAGCGACCGCCCGGCGCGGTAGGTGGGAGCGCCGCCGTCGCGAACTGGTTCGCGCTCGGCGCCCGTCGCCCGACCGGGTCGGAGGATGCCTTCTATCATGGACGCCCACCCGATGGATCTGCTGCCGGGCGAGCTCGACGCGCTCGGCGCCGCGCTCGACGAGGAGCGGTTCCGGCACGTCGCAGGCCTCGAGCCCGAGCCGGCGCTCGCCCGGCTGTTCGCCGTTCATCCGCGCGCGGCGCACCGCGACACGGTGAAGGCGCTGCGCGAGGCGGGGGACGAGCCGCTCGCGGCCCGGGTCGGCGCGCTCCGCGCCGAGCGCGCGGCCGCGGAGGACGAGGAGGCGTGGCGCGCCGCCGAG
>NZ_JALCYX010000120.1:0-7915 GCF_022690695.1 Anaeromyxobacter sp. SG17 | reverse complement strand
GCGATGCCGCTGGGGCCCCACCCCTGCTCGGCGGGGCCCGTGAACCTGCGCGCCCGCTTTCGCGGGTGCGCGCAGGTTCCCCGCCGGAGGGGCTTCGCCCCTCCCGCGCTTCGCGCGGGGCCCTCCCACTGCAAAGCTCGGGGGGGCCGTGAACCTGCGCGCCTGCCGCGGCTCAGGCCTTCACGCCGCTCGCCGGGACCTGACCTTCGGCCTCGCCCGCGCGCGTGCGCGCCTCGGCGGCGTAGCGGTTCAGCTTGTTGTAGAGAGTCTTCTCGCTGATCCCGAGGATCTCGGCGGTGCGCGCCTTGTTCCCGCCGTTCTTCTGCAGCGACGCGAGGATGTACTCCTTCTCGACCTTGTCGAGCGGGATCCCGAGCGGCATCCGCAGCGTCGCCGCCTCCGGGCGGGAGGCCTGCATGTCCGGCGGGAGGTGCTCCTCGCCGATGACGTCGCCGTCCACGAGGATCATCGCGCGCTCGACGGTGTTGCGCAGCTCGCGGATGTTTCCGGGCCAGGCGTACCCCTGCAGGATCCCGAGCGCGGCGGGCGACACGCCTTGCACGTGCTTGCCGGTCTCGCCGTTGAACTTCTCGAGGAAGTGATGAACGAGGAGCGGGACGTCCTCGCGCCGCTCCTTGAGCGCGGGGAGCTGGATCGTGAAGACGTGGAGGCGGAAGTAGAGGTCCTCGCGGAAGCGGCCCTTGCGGATCTCCTCCTTGAGATCGCGGTTCGTCGCGCAGATGACGCGGACGTCCACCTCCACCTCGGCGCGCCCGCCCAGCCGGCGGAACCGGCGCTCCTCCAGGACGCGGAGGAACTTCGCCTGGAGCTCGAGCGGCAGCTCCCCGATCTCGTCGAGGAAGATCGTGCCGTTGTGCGCGAGCTCGAAGTTGCCGAGCCTGCGCTGGTCCGCGCCGGTGAACGCCCCCCGCTCGTACCCGAAGAGCTCCGACTCGATGAGGGTCGCGGGGATCGCGCCGCAGTTCACCGCGACGAAAGGCTTCTCCTTGCGCGGCGAGAGGTTGTGGATCGCGCGCGCCACCACCTCCTTGCCGGTCCCGCTCTCGCCGCTGATGACGACGCTCGCCGTCGAGGGCGCGACCTTCTTCACGAGCTCGAACACCCGCTGCATCGAGGGGCCCGAGCCGATCATGTCCGTGCCGGGGGCGAGGGCGGCGATGCGGCGCCGCAGCAGCTGCACCTCGCGCATCGTCTCTTTCTTCTCGAGGGCGCGCTCGAGCACGAGCCGCAGGCGCGGCACCTCAAGCGGCTTCTCGATGAAGTCGTAGGCGCCCTCCTTGATCGCCTGCACCGCGGTCTGGATGGTCCCCCGGCCGGTGAGCAGCACGACGGGGCAGTCCGGCAGCTCGGCGCGGAGCGCGCGCAGGAGCCAGAGCCCGTCCATGTTCGGCATCACGAGGTCGGTGAGGATGACGTCGGGGTGCCCCTCGATGGCCCGGCGGAGCGCCTCGGTGCCGTCGCTCGCGGTCTGGACGTCGTAGCCCCAGCGCTGCGTCAGCTCCGCCAGCGCGTCGCGGCTGTCGGCCTCGTCGTCGACGATGAGGACCCGGTATTTCATTCGCGATCGTTCCTCGGGAGCCGCAAGGTGAGGCGCTCCAGCGCGCCCTCGTGCACGATGGCGAGGTCGCCGCCGAGCGCCCGTGCCGCGGCGTCCGCGACGTCCGTGTAATACCCGAGCTCGGGGTCCGGTTCACCCGCCGCGTGCTCGATGGTCAACCGCAAGCTCGCCGCCTCGGGCTCCACGCGAACCGACATCCGCCCGCCCTCCGGCGTCTCGACGAGCGCCCGCGAGACGAGGCCGAGCACGAGCCGCGACACCCGGCCCGGATCGCAGCGCGTCCGGGCGGAGCCCGGCGCGGCGTCCGCGTGCAGGTCGATGCGGCGCCGCCGGGCGTCGTGGCCGAACAGGCTGACCGTGTCCGCCGCGAGCGCGCCGACGTCGGTGTAGCCGAGCGGCGCGGAGGGATCGGTCACGTCGAGGAAGCGGCGCACCACCTCGTTGACCCTGCCGATCTGATCGCGCAGCGCGCCCAGGTGCGACGCCGAGGCGACGCCCGCGTCTCCGGCCGACGACAGCTTGTCCGCGAGCAGCGCGAGCTGGAGCGCCATCGCGTTCAGCGGGTTCTTGATGTCGTGCGCGACGCCCGCGGCCAGCCGGGTGAGCCCCTGCGATCGCATGGCGTGCTCGAGGCACTCGGCGTCCTGCGAGGTCCGGGCGAGGAGGAGCGTCCCCTCCCCGCTCGGGACGCGGTGCAGCTCGAGCACCTGGCCGTCCGGCCCCGGCACGCGCGCGATGGCGGGGCCGTCCCCGGCCAGCAGCGCGCGGAGCTCCGGCGCCGTCTCGGCGCGCGTCCGCAGCGCTCCGGTCAGGTCGGCGTCGGCCCCGAGCCCCAGCTGCGCTGCGAAGCCGGGGTCGGCGGCGACGACCGACCCGGACCGGTCGACGAAAGCGGCGCCTCTGGCGAATGGGTGCATGATGAGAACCTGGAAGTCGCGCCCTGAGATGCGTCGCGACGGTCGTTTTTTCAAGCCCGCTCGGATGATACCGGTAAAGCTCGGAGCCCTCGTGCGCGTGTTCCCGTCCGCCCCATCCGTCACCGTGGTCCTCGCCCTCTCCCTGGCCGCCTGTGCGACCGGAGCGCGCGGACCGGCCGACCGCGCCGCCCAGCCCGTGGCGGCCCCCGCGCCGTCGACGTCCCCCTCCCCGCCAGCGCGCGGAGGCGCCCTGGAAGCGGTCGCGCCCGCGGAACCGCCGGTCCGCACGGTCGCGCAGGTGACGATCGGGGCGGTCGGCGACGTCCTCATGCACGACGCGGTGAAGCAGTGCGCCGCGACCTACGGGCGCGGCGCCCCGGACGCGGGCTTCTCCTGGCTCTACGCACCCGTCGCCGATCTCCTCGCCGCGCCCGACGTCATGTTCGCGAACCTCGAGACGCCCGTGGCGCCCGCCACGGCTCAGGGCACGCGCCCGTTCGTGTTCAACGCGCCGCCCGAGGCGGTGGCCGCGCTGCAGCACGCCGGCGTGGACCTCGTCTCCTTCGCGAACAACCACGTGTTCGACCAGGGGCGGCCCGGCTTCGAGGAGACCGTCCGGCGGCTCGACGCGCTGCGGATGCGCTACGTCGGGGCGGGCCCGTCCGGGCGCGCCTCCGGCCCGGTCACGGTGGACGCCGCGGGGATGCGGATCGCGTTCCTCGGGTACGCCCACTTCTTCAACCAGGACGGAAACGCCTGCCCCGCGGCGCGAGCTTGCCTCCAGGCGTCGCAGCTCGATCGCGAGGGGGCGGTGGAGAGCGTCCGCCGCGCGGCCTCCGAGGCAGACGCGGTGGTCGTGTCGCTCCACTGGGGCGAGGAGTACGCGCCCCAGCCGCGCGCCGAGGACGTGGAGCTCGCCCACCGGCTCGCCGACGCGGGCGCGCTCGTGGTCCTCGGCCACCATCCCCACGTCCTGCAGCCCGTCGAGCTGTACCGCCGCGCCGACGGCCGCACCGCCGTCATCGCCTACTCGCTCGGGAACTTCGTCTCGAACCAGTCGCGCAACTACGTGCCGGGCGTGACCCCCGAGGCCGTCGCGGCGACGAGGGACGGCGCGCTCCTGCGCGTGAAGCTGGCGCGCCGCGACTACGGGCGGGGCGTCGCGCGCGTGGAGGTGGCGGGCGCGGACTTCCTGCCGCTCTGGACGGAGAACGACACCGTGGAGATCGACCGGCGCAAGGAGCCCGGCCGGAAGCCCGCCATCCGCGTCGTCGCGGTCGATCGCGCGCTCGCGCAGGTGCGCGCGGAGCTCGCCGCCTTCCCGGACCCCGTCCCGGCCGATCGCGCGGAGGCCTGGACGCGGCTCCGCGCGCGCGAGCAGCTCCTCGCCGGCCGCCGCGCGGCGGTCGCGGCGGTGATGGGAGAGGACCTCCTGCGGACGCTCGCCCCGGGAGAGCTCGCGCCCGCGAGCGTCGCGTCGCCAGCGCCGGAGCCGGCGAAGCCGGTCAGCGCCGCTACTCCTTGACCGACGTGGTGACCGTCCGCGCGTGGCCGGTGTCGGCCGGCTGCACGTCGGGCCGCGCGGGCACCTTCAGCTCGACGAGCTCGATCCCGAGCCGCTGCGCGTACTCGAAGATCCGCTCGTCCCGGTAGAACTCGCCGAACACGATCCGGTGGCAGCCTGCGTTCGCGATGAGCTTGAAGCACGGCCAGCACGGCGAGGCGGTCGTGTAGATCGCGGAGCCCTCGATCGCGACGCCGTTCTTCGCCGCCTGGATGATCGCGTTCGCCTCCGCGTGAACGGTCGCGACGCAGTGACCGTCCTCCATCATGTGCCCCGCCTCGGTGCAGTGCGGCAGGCCGCGGATCGAGCCGTTGTACCCGGTGGAGAGGATCGTCTTGTCGCGCACCAGCACCGCGCCGACGTGCTTGCGATCGCAGGTCGCGCGCGTCGCGACGACGCGCGCCACGTTCATGAAGTACTCGTCCCAGCTGACCCGATTATCCATCCGCCCTCCGGCTGTCCGGAGGCGGCATCCTACTCCAGGGGCCCGACTTCCGGCGGAGAGAGCGATTAACATGCAGGCATGCTCCGGACCGCCGTCGCGCTCTCCGCGCTCCTCGCCGCGCTCCCGTCGTTCGCCCAGCAGTCGCCCGCCCTGCCTCCCGTGGCGACGCCGTCGGGACGGGCGCAGCCCGATCCCGCCGCTCCGCCGTCCGCGCCCGTGACGCCGGGGGCGGGGACGGCGAAACGCTCCCAGCCGCCCGACAAGCCGCTCCCGCGCGGCGCGGTGCTCGAGGAGATCTCCGGCGTGCTGGAGGGCGTGGACGGGCACGCGCACCGGATCACCGTCGGGACGGCGGGGGGCAAGGTGACGCTCACGGTCGACCGCAACACCATGGTCTACACGTCGGCGGGGCTCGGGACGGTGGCGGATCTCGTCCCCGGATCGCAGCTCCGGGCCGGGCGGAACGCCGACGCGCTCGCGTACTGGGTGCAGGTTCGCAGGCCGGCCGCCGGGGAGCCGCAGTCCACTCCCGGCCAGGGCACCGGCCCAGGCGGCGGAAGCGGGCCGCCGGCCGAGGGAGGGCGCGGGGCCGGGACCGGCGGCGCCAGCGTCCCGAGCGGCGTGGGTCCGGGCAGCGTCTCGCCGGGTCCAGCCGCGCCGGGGACTGGCGCGACCGGACGTTAGCGAAGCCTAGAGCGCGCCGGGCGCGGCGGGCAGCGACACGGGCTGGGTGCGCGCGGCGACCTCCGCCTGCCCGGCCGCGACCTGCGCGTCCTGCGTGCCGCCGCGGCCGCGCTGGGCGACCTCGCCCGAGCCGTCGTCGGAGAGGCGCGCGAGGCCGTGGTCGGCGAGGAAGCGCCGGATCTTCGCGGCCGGGGCGACGAACGTCTCGCCGGGCATCGGCACGTCGAACGCGTACTGGTCGGCGTCCTTGCCGAACTCCACGCGCGCCGTGCGGTAGCCCTCGACGAGGCCGATGAGGCGGCCGCGCGGGACGTCGAACACGCCGCCGCCGCTGCTGCCGTAGCCGATGGCCGCGTCGGTCTTGAGCGACTTGGCGCGCCGCGGCGCGGCCGCGTTCTCGAGGAACTCGTACTCGACCTGGGAGACGATTCCGGCCGCGACCGAGAGCCCCTTCCCGAACGGCGCGCCGATGACCACGAGATCGTCGCCGAGGTCGAGGCTCTCGTCCGGCGCGAGCGGCGTGACGGGCAGCTCCGCGCCGACCTCGAGGACCGCGATGTCCGTCTCCGGCAGCTTGCCGGTCGCGACGACCTTCGCGGCGAGGTGCGCGTCGCGCCCGCTCGGGAGCACCTCGATGCGGACGGGCTCCTGCCAGGCGCGGCCCGGCTCGACGACGTGCGCGTTCGTGAGGACGAAGCTCCGCTTGCCCTCGCGGGCGAACGCGATCCCCGAGGCGCTGCGGACGACCTCGCCGCCCGCGGTGATCCGGATGCGCACCGCGCTCGGGAACACCTTGTGGACGGTCTCCGCGCGCGGGTTGCCGGCGCGGGCGGGAGAGGAGAGCCCGAGGAGGGGCGAGGCGACGAGGAAGAGGCCGGCCACGAGAGCGGCCCCGCCGAGGCTCGGAAGGAGGCGGGTCTTGAGCACGTCCCGTCCAACGGGGGGCGCTTCACCCGAATTCCCCCGGGTGGAGCGCTTGCGCCTTTCGACCCCCCGTGTGGGCGAGCGTCCGCTCGCACGGCAGGAGGGCGGGAACTCCACCCTGCCCCACCTTCGTAGTACCCTCGCCGCGGCATGGAGCGGCTCTCCCCCGACACCATCATCGGGATCGATCTCGGCACGACGAACTCGTGCGGTGCGGTCGCCCACGGCGACGGTCAGGTGAAGCTCATCCCCTACAAGGGCGGCGAGTACACCATCCCGTCCATCTTCGCGATCGACGACAAGGGCAACGAGCTCATCGGCCACGAGGCGAAGCGCCAGTGGCAGCTCAACCCGCGGAACACCCTCTACGCGACGAAGCGGCTCATCGGGCGCGCCCCGCGGGACGAGGTCGTCGACACGATGCAGCAGTCGGTCCAGTACCGCGTCCACGCGGGGGACCGGAACGACGTCGAGGTCGACTGCCACGGGCAGAGCTTCTCGATCCAGGAGATCGCCTCCCGGATCCTCGCGAAGATCCGGGACGTCGCGTCGGATCACCTCGGCTTCAAGGTCCGGCGCGCCGTCGTGACGGTGCCCGCGTACTTCACCGACCGGCAACGCCAGGCGGTGAAGGAGGCCGGGGCGTTGGTGGAGCTCGAGGTCGTGCGCATCATCAACGAGCCGACGGCCGCCGCCCTCGCCTACGGCATCGGCAAGCGGCTCGACGAGCGCGTCCTCGTGTACGACCTCGGCGGCGGCACGTTCGACGTGTCGATCATCGAGATCCGCGACCGCGTGTTCGAGGTGAAGGCCACCGGCGGCGACATCTTCCTCGGCGGCATCGACTTCGACGACGCGATGATCCGGTACGTCCTCGACGACTTCCGCAAGAAGCACGGAATCGACCTCTCGTCGGATCCGGTCGCGATGCAGCGCATCAAGGACCTCGCCGAGCGCACCAAGATCGACCTCTCGGCCCGCACCGAGGCGCCGTTCTCCATCCCGTTCATCACGATGACGCCGCAGGGCCAGCCCCTCAACATGGACGTGCGGTTCGACCGCAAGCTCCTCGAGGCGCTCACGCAGCACCTCGTGGACCGCTCGCTCAAGATCATGGGCGGGGTCATGGTGGACGCCGGGATCACCGCGAAGGACATCGACGAGGTCATGCTCGTCGGCGGGCAGACCCGGATGCCCGTCATCCAGGAGCGGCTCACGCGCTTCTTCGGGAAGCCGCCGTCGAAGGGCGTCCACCCCGACGAGGCGGTGGGGATCGGCGCCGCGCTCTACGGCTGGTCGCTCCAGGAGAGCTCCGACCTGAAGCTCCAGCTCCTCGACGTCATCCCCATGGCGATCGGCATCGAGCAGGCGGGCGGCGCGATGCACGTGGTCTTCCCGCGCAACGCCGCGATCCCCAACGCGCGGACCATCGCGGCCACGAACGCGGTCGACCGCCAGAGCGAGCTCGCGGTGCGCATCTACCAGGGCGATCAGCCCTGGTCGGTGGACAACGAGCTCCTCGGCGAGTTCACCTTCAGCGGCGTGCGGCCGGGCCGCGCCGGAGAGGTGCGGCTCGAGATCCTCTTCGAGGTCAACATCGAGGGGATCCTCACGATGTCCGCGCGCGACCTCGACACCGGCCGCCAGATGAAGACCACGGTCCGCATCTCGACGCGCTGAGCGCCGGACGATCCGGTCGCGCCTCCCTAGCCTCCTGAAGCTCGCGCGGCCCCCGGATCACCGGAGGCCGCGCGCGAGCGAGGCGGGTCCGCTCAGTCGCGGCGCGGGGCCGGGGCCGGCCG
>NZ_JALCYX010000012.1:0-86287 GCF_022690695.1 Anaeromyxobacter sp. SG17 | reverse complement strand
TCGCTCCGGCGCCGCGCGCTGGAGCTCGAGCCGCTGCACCTCGAGGCGCGGCTCGCGCTCGCGCCGGCGCTCGCCGCCGAGGGTGAGCGCGAGGAGGCGCGCTCCCTGCTCCGGGGCCTCGAGGGGCACGCCCGCGGGCGGGACCTTCGGCGGGTGCGGTGGGCCGCGCTGCGGCTCGCGCCGACCCCCGCCGCGCTCTGGCGCTGGCTCTCCGCCGCGTTCGCGGGCGACGCGCCCGGCCGCCAGCCCGGCGGCGGGCGCGGACGAGACCGCGCTCGCTAGTCCACGTTTGGATTTGCGTCCACTCCGGCCCCCATGCTGGAGTGCGACCGAATGACACATGGGGGCCGGAGCGTCAGGGGCGAGCTGCCCTGGCTGGGGGTGTCGCTGTGCGGCATCCTGGCCGCGCACGCGTTCTCGCACTTCGTCATCCACCGCGGCGCCATCGTGGCGTCTCTCGCCGCCACCGGGACCGTGCCAGGCTGGATGTGGGGCGCCCTCTTCGCGCCGGAGCTCGTCGCCTGCTTCATCGTGGGGTGGCGGCTGACGCGCTGGTGGCAGGTCGGCCTGTACGCCGTCGGGGCGACCGTGGTGCGCCAGGCCTGCGAGCTCGCGCTCCACTTCGCCGGCGACGCGGGGCACGTCATCGAGGGGCCGCGCGCCGTGCTCGTCGCGACCCCGGTCGTCGCCCTCGTCTACGCGATGCTCATCGGGCTCGCCTCGGCGTCCGGCCGCCAGGACCGGCAGCTCGACGGCGCCTGAACGGCGGGACGATGCGCGGCACCGAGGGCGACCGCGCGTCGCCAGCCGTCGTTCAGCGCTCGCAGCGCTCCATGCAGCAGACGAGGTCCTCGAGCGCCGGCTCGGCGAGCCGGTAGCGCGCGAAGCCGTCCTCGCGCGTCGCGGCCACGAGCCCGAGGCTGCGCAGGATGCGCAGCTGCTGGGAGACGATCGCCTGGCTCGCGCCGAGGCGCTCCGCGAGCGTCGAGACGTTCAGCTCCTCGCGGCAGAGCGAGGCGACGATGCGCAGCCGCAGCGGGTGCGCGACGGCCTTCAGCACCTCCGCGATCCGCCCGGCGCGGGCGGGGTCGGAGGCGAGGGGGGGCTCTGGACGAAGGTTCGACACGGAGGGACAGGATAGCGCGGACGGGCGACGGGCGCCCGCCCGCGCCGGGGGACCTAGAACTCTTCCTTCTTCTGCTCCTTGTCGTGGAGCCGGTCGAACCAGAGCTCCGCGCTCTTCAGCTTGCGCCGGGCGATCTCGCCCTTCGAGTAGCCCAGCGCCTCGAAGTCGAGCTGCCCGTTCGCGGTGTGGCAGCGATCGCAGGACAGCGCCTTCTGCCTCGTCACGAGGTGGCTGTTCGCGAAGTAGATGGTCTGCCAGCCGGGGACGGGGTCGACGTTCTTCAGGCCGAGCGTCTTCGCGGCGGAGGCGACGCCCGCGAGCGTGTCACCGGTCGCCGTCGGCTGGGCGAAGTCCATGGAGAGGAGCTTGCCCGTGCGGCGATCGTAGTAGGCGCGCCCCTCGTAGATCTTGAACGGGGTGATCTTGCTCTTCGGGTCGGCCCGGCTGCCCTTGGGGCCGATGAAGTGCGGCTCGTTCCGGACGGAGCCGTTGAACCACGCGTAGACCGGCTTCGTGCCCGCCGGCTCCCGCTTGATGGTGGACGGCTCCCAGAAGCCCGTCGACGCGTCCTTCGACCACTTCGTGAAGTCCTTCGCCACCGCGCCGCCCGAGGTCGGGATGTGGCAGGTCTGGCAGGCGATCTTCGCGACGTGCGCGTCGTAGTCCGCGTCCTTGTGCGGCTTGGCGCCGTGGCAGTCGGCGCAGGCCACGCGGACGCCGTCGTTCGCCCAGTTGTTCGGATCGAAGCCCGTCGGGATCTTGTGGTCCTTCGCCTTGTGGCAGTCGGCGCAGGTCATGCCCTTCGCGGCGTGCGCGTCGTGCTCGGCGTCGAACGCGAAGCCGCGCTTGATGAGCGTGCCGCCGCCCGCCGTCTCGTGGCAGGTCATGCAGGCCTTGACGGTGGGCTTGCCCACCGCGAGGGCCGCCTCGACGCTCCGGTCCTGCCCGATCGCGACCTTGCCGTCGGGGGTCTTGTAGGGCTTCCGCTTCGAGTAGTCGTACTTGGCCGAGTGGCACACCAGGCAGTCGATGGCGGCCTCCGCCTCCGCGCCGTCCGAGCCCACGCCGGCGAGGTGGTTGCCGGGGTGGCAGGTGTTGCAGCCGGTGAGCTTCGTCTTGCCGAGCGCGTTCTGCGGGATCTCCTTGAGATCGTTGACGACGTCGTTGCCGTTGCAGAACGTGTAGATGCGGTTCTTCATCCCGTACTCGAGCTTGGGATCAAGGTTGTCCACGTTCGTCACCTTGGACGCGTGCTTCCAGTGGACGGTCCCGAGGAACGCCTTCGCCGTGCCGGGGTGGCACTCCTCGCAGGTCTCCGGGCCCTTGTAGCCCTTCTCGCGGATGACGTCGTTTCCGGGGTGCTCGGCGGCGAGCGCGGGCGCGGCGGCGAGGGCCGCGGCGAGCGCGAGGGTGCGGGACAGGATGCGCATTTTCACTCTCCGTTCAGCGTGTGATCTGAAAAAAAGGGCTGCAGCGCAAGGGGACGTGCGCTGCAGCCCTGCTCCGGCCCTCTGGAGGGGAGCCAGAGCGTCGCTAGCAGCCGCCGGCCTTCTTGAAGAACGTGGAGTGGTTCTTCCCGTCCTTCTTCTCGAACTTGGCCTTGATCTCGTCGCCGACGCCGATCCGCTTGTCCTTGAACTTGTCGAGCGTGACGGTGTCGTCCACGAGCAGATCGACGAGCGAGCCGCTCTTCGAGTCCTTGAGCGTCGCCGTCGCCGTCGCGCCGGCGAGGTCGATCTTCGTCACCGTGCCGAGCATCTTCTCCTCGGCGTGCGCGGGGGTCGCGGTCGCGAGGGTGAAGGCGACGGCGAGGGTCAGGGCGGACAGGATCTTCTTCATCTTGCTTCTCCTTGTGTCGACTGCGGGGTGAGCGGCGGCGGGATCAGGGCGCCGCAGCGGTGCCGGTGGGCAGGGCGAGCATCGCGACGCCGGCGAGGGCCACCGCGACCAGGCCGACGAAGATCCACTTCTTCGCCGCGCCCGACGGGCTCTCGGCGAGGGCCGCTCCGGCGACGAGGCGCTCGATGCGCTCGCCCGCGAAGAAGGCCGCGATCGCGAACGCCACGACGAAGACGGCGACGATCGGCGCGGGGAGCCCGAGCCAGGTGGAGAGCGAGAGCGCGCCGAGCTTGCCCGAGTTCGGGAACGCGCCGAGCGCCGGCTCGACGTGCGCGTACACGAGGCCGCCCACGACCACGCCGAAGACCGTCGAGACGCCGTCGAGCTTGCCGGAGGCGGTCGCGACGAGCGAGGTGCCGGGGCAGTACCCGGACATCACGAACCCCGCGCCGAGCAACAGGCCGCCCACGATCATCGGCCAGAGGTAGGTCGGGTAGTTGAACTGGATGGCCGCGAGGTCCACGACCCCCGCGGAGGAGAGCACGACGAGCCCGAGCATCGCCGTCACGATCGCCGTGAACATCACCTTGAGGACGGTGAAGTCGTAGCCGTAGAACTGCCCGACGAGCTTCTGGGCGCGCCCGAAGCCGGAGCGCTCGAGCACGAACCCGAACGCGATCCCGACGACGACCGCGACGCCCAGGCCGAGGGCGCGGCGCTCGTCGGAGAGCGCCTCGATGGGGAAGATCGTCGTCATCGCCACTGCCTCCTCAGGAAGTAGGCGACCGCGTAGCCGCCCGCGAACACCGACAGCATGAAGGCCCACGACCCGACCGACATGGCCGCGCCGCCCGAGAGCGCCTGCCCGGAGGTGCAGCCGCGCGACAGCTTGGCGGCGAACCCCATGATCACGCCGCCCGCGATCGCGAAGCCGATCCGGCCGCCGCTCGAGAAGCTCGGGCCCTTCAGCACCTCGCGCGAGAAGCGCCCCGAGGTGATCGCGCCGAGGACGCCGCCGATGAGGACGCCCACGACCTCGAACACGAGCCAGTCGTCGAGCGGGTGACCGTCCTCGAGCATGCCGGCGATGGCCGGCACTCGCTCCGCGTGCGCGGGCGCCAGGCCGGACACGGCCCACACGCCGACCCGGTACGTCGCGCCCGAGGCTCCGAGCCCCTTCCCCATGAGCAGGAACGTGACGAGCAGCACCAGCCCGAGCGCCACGCCTCCGGCGTAGGGGTTCCAGAATCTGTTGGGGTTCCTCTCCATCCGTTCCTCCGCGTCGCGCGCGGCCCGTTCGACGAGCCGCGCCAGTCCGAGCTCAAGCGAGAGAGCCCATGCCTCCCCGAAGGGTTCTTCCACCGCTCGGCAGGCGGCCCGGCTCCACCGCCCGCGCCGCGGCGGCGGCGAGCGTCCGGGGCCTCGCGCACCGCTTCGCCCGCGGGCGCCCGCGCCGCCCCGCGGGGCCGGCCTCTGCGTCCTGCCGAAGAAGACATAGCGACATCGCTAGTTCGCTATGCAACCGCCGCACCCATCCCCGACCCTGCGGCGCTTCCGCCCATTTCTCGCGGGCTTCGGAGGCCCGCACCCCCTCCCCGCGCCGCCGCCTCCCGTCCTCCGGCGCGCAACCGGTGCGTGCTCGCGAGCCGAGTACGCAAATCGATGCGCCGCGCGCGGGTGAGCGATCCGCGAGGCGGCGACCGCCCCGCCGCACGATGGGCTCCCCATCACGAGTTCTCTATCAGTGAAACCGAACCTGTCCCGTCCGGGCGAGATGACAAGGTCCCGTCACACGGATTAGACAGTCCGAGTGCCCCCTGGCCCCTCCCAGCGCGCGGGCGAGCCTCGACCGAACGTTTCCGAACCGCCCCGCGCCTCACGCTGGCGGCGGCGCCTGCCCTGGCCGCCCGGCCGCATCGTCGCCGCTTACGCGCTGCTCTCCGCCGTCTGGATCGAGCTGTCCGATCGGGCCGTCGAGCTGCTGATCGGCGATCACGCCGGGACGATGATCCAGACCGCGAAGGGCATCGCCTTCGTCGCGGTCACCTCCGTGATGCTGTACGCGCTCATCGGGCGCCGCGAGCGCGGCCTGCGCACGCGCGGCGCAGAGATCCGCGCCACCATCGAGAGCATGGCGGACGCGGTGCTCGTCGTGGACGCGGACACCCAGATCGTGGAGGCGAACCAGGCCGCGGCCGAGCTCCTGCGCGTCGGCAGCCGCGAGGCGCTGCTCATGCCGATCGCCGAGTGGGGCAAGCGCTTCCAGCTGCGCCACCTCGACGGCACGCCGGTCCCGCTCGAGCGCTTCGCGACGATCCGCGCGCTCAAGGGCGAGCGGGTGCCCGCGTACGACGCGATCATCCGCTCCGCCGACGGCCGCGACGTGTTCCTCTCCGTCACCGCCTCCCCCGTGCTCGTCCCGGGCGGCGGAACGGAGCTCGCCGTCGCGGTGCTGCGCGACGTCTCGCCCGCGCGCCGGCTGGACGAGCTGCGCGACGAGTTCCTCTCCACCGCCGCGCACGAGTTCAAGACCCCCCTCGCCGTGATCAAGGCGTATGCCCAGCTCCTCCAGAAGCGAGATCCCGGCGAGGCGCAGGCGCTCGTCGTCATCCAGCGCCAGGTGGACCGCCTGAACAGGCTCGTCCAGCACCTCCTCGACACGACGCGCCTCCGGCTCGACGCGCGCGAGGGGCACCTGCAGCACTTCGACCTCGGCGCGCTCGCCGGCGAGGTCGTGTCCCGCATGCGACCCGCCGCGCCGGCCCACGCCCTCTCGGTCGCGACCGTGCCGGCGCAGGTGCTCGCCGATCGCGAACGGCTCTCGCGCGTGATCACGAGCCTCGTCGACAACGCGGTCCGCTACTCCCCCGGCGGCGGCGCGGTCTCGGCGCGCGTCGAGTCGCGGGACGGCGAGGCGATCTTCTCGGTGGAGGACCACGGCCTCGGCATCCCGCCCGAGCGTCAGGCCCGGATCTTCGAGCGCTACTACCGCGCCCACGCGGGCACGCCGCAGGACTACGGCGGGCTCGGCCTGGGCCTCGACATGAGCCGCGAGATCGTGGCCCTCCACGGCGGGCGCATGTGGTTCGAGAGCGCCCCGGGCCGCGGCTCCACCTTCCACTTCAGCGTGCCGCTCGCCGGGGAGGGCTCCGCATGACCTCGCGCAGCGTGCTCGTCGTCGAGGACGATCCGGACCTCCTCGCCCTGCTCGAGATGATCCTCGAGGACGCCGGCCACAAGGTGCGGACCGCCCAGGAAGGCGGAGCGGCGCTCGCCCGCGTCGCCGAGGAGATGCCGGGCGTGATCCTCCTCGACATGCGGATGCCCGGCATGAACGGGTGGGAGTTCGCGCGCGAGTTTCGTACCCGCTTCGGGCACGCCTGCCCGATCGTCGTCGTGACGGCCGCCGAGAACGCGCGGGGCCGCGCCGAGGAGATCGGCGCCGAGGGGTGGCTGTCGAAGCCGTTCGAGCTCGAGGACGTCCTCGCGACGGTGGCGCGGCACCTCTCAACGGCGGAGGGGGCGGAGGGGGCGCCGGCGACGCGCTGAACGGCCGATCATGACTCGCGAACAGGCCAGCGAAGCGAGCCCCCAAACTGTCGTCTAGCGCCCTCGCTACGGGAATAGCGTGAACCGCACGCCCGCCTCGAAGAGCGGCTGGAGCCCGCGGTCGTCGATCGAGCGGCGGGGCAGGCCGAGGCCCTCCTCCTCGATGCGCGTGTAGGTGGTCCACGAGACGCCGCCGTAGAGGCCGACGCCGAACACCGGGTTCGAGCGCAGATCGACGCCGCCCATGAGGCGCAGCATCTCGTGGCCGGTGTAGGAGACGAGCTCGTGGCTGTCGCCGTTCGACGTCGTCACATTCGCCGCGGCGAAGCCGGTGCCGACCGCGAGCCACTTGCCGACCGGCGAGGTGGCGCCCCAGGTGTGCCTGAGGAGCACGCCGAACTTCACCGTCGAGGACATGCAGTCGAGCCCCGCCGCGGAGCAGGCGTCCCGGTACATGTTGCCCGCGTCACCGACGCCCACGTCGAGGTACAGGCCGAGGCCGATGGCGGGCGTGATGCGCGCGCCGCCCTCGAACCAGAGGTCGAGCTGCCCCTCGAGCACGTCGCCCGTGTCGATCCCATCTCCCATGTCGCCGCCGAAGCCGATCCCTCCCAGCCCGAAGGAGGCGTACACGGGGAGGATGGGCGCGAGGCCTCGCTGCGGGCGCGCCTGGGCAGGCTGAGCGTACGGCGGCGGGCCCGCGTACGGCGGCCCCGCGGGCGGTGGCGGACGCCGCGGTGGCGGAGGGCGCGGATAGGGCTCGCGGCGCACGCGCACCGAGCCGTCCGCGTAGGCGATGCGCGCGATCTGCTCCGCGGGGATCCGCCGGGTCGTCCCGTCGGGGAGCTGGATCGTCACGCCCTCGGAGACCTCCTCGATGACGCGCCCGCGGACGCGTCCGCCGCTCACGAGGAAGACGGTGTCGAGCGGCCCCTGCACGACCGGTGGGGCGCTCCTCGGCTCCTGCGGCGCGGTCGCCGCGGGCCCGGGCGGCTGCGACTGCGGCGGGCCGGCCGGGCTCGCCTGCCTCGCGCCACCGCCGCGCTCGATCCGCGCGATCGCGTCGGGGTCGAAGCGCCGCAGGGTGCCGTCCTCGAGCTGGATCGTGACGCCCGTCGACGGGCTCTCCTCGACGATGGTGCCGGTGACCCGGGTCCCGTCCTTGATGACCACCGTGTCTTGCGCCGGCGCGGCGGCCAGGGCCGCGGCGAGCAGGATCGCGAGCATGTTCGTCCTCCGGACGGACCCCAGGGCCCGTCCCTTCCGAGCACACTAGCGACAAGCGTGCCGCTCCCGCAGGCCGCCGGGCTCCGCAGCCCGGGTGCCGTGCCGCACCGCGACATCACGGGCATTTCGCCATCCCGGCCCGATCCCTCGGGGACGGGCGGACCGTCCGCCCGCCCGCGCCGACCGCCTCCCCCTGTGGGCGGGCGGCTCGCGTGTCGCAAGGGATTCACGCCCCGCCCGCTGCCTCACGCGGTCTCGGGATCGATCCACCTCTGCACGCGCGGCGGCTCGAACCGGTCGAACGCGTCGAGCAGCGCTCCGGGCTCCTCTCCGACGAGGATGAGCCGGCGATGCTCGGACCGAAGGAAGCCCTCCGTCACCGCATGATCGAAATAGGAGATGAGCGGGCGGTAATAGCCGGCGACGTCGAGGAGCCCGCAGGGCTTCGCGTGGAGGCCGAGCTGCGCCCAGGTGAGGATCTCGGAGAGCTCCTCGAGCGTGCCCATCCCGCCGGGCAGCGCGAGGAAGGCGTCGGAGAGCTCCGCCATCTTCGCCTTGCGCTCGTGCATCGATCCGACCACGTGCTGCCGCGTGAGGCCGCCGTGGCCGAGCTCGCGCGCGAGGAGCGCTCGCGGGATCACCCCGTCCACCTCGCCGCCCGCCTCGAGCGCGGCGCTCGCCACCGCGCCCATGAGCCCGACGCTCCCGCCTCCGTACACGAGGCCGAGCCCGCGCCTCGCGAGCGCCCTCCCGACCTCCTGCGCCATCGCCACGTACGAACCGTTGATCCCGGGGGAGGAGCCGCAGAACACGCAGATGCGTTTCATGCGCCGCAAATTAACGGACCAGTCTGGCCCGCAAAGGGCCCCTCCCGGGACTAGCATACCCGCGCGTGGTCTGGCACCGTGTCGGCCTCTATGTCGACCTCCGTGAGTCCGGTGTCCGCGCCCCGCGCTACGCGCCTGGGCGCCCTGTGGAACAGCGCCGTCGGTAAGAAGGCGCTGATGGCTGTGACGGGGATCGTGCTGTTCCTGTTCGTCCTCGTTCACATGATCGGCAACCTGCAGGTCTTCCAGGGTGCCGCGAAAATCAATCACTATGCGGAGCTGCTCCGCATCTCCCCGCCGTTCCTCTGGTTCACGAGGATCGTGCTGCTCGTGGCGGTGTTCGTCCACGCGCTCGCGGGCATCGAGCTCTGGATGGAACGCCAGCGCGCGCGCCCCGTGGGCTACCAGGACTACCGTCCGGTGGTCTCGTCCACCGCCTCGCGGACGATGATCTGGAGCGGCCTGCTCATCCTCCTCTTCGTCGTTTACCACCTGCTCGATCTCACGATCGGCGTGGTGAACCCGAGGTTCGAGCACGGGCAGGTGTACGCCAACCTCGTCGCGAGCCTGTCGCGCGCGGTGGGCGCCGCCATCTACCTCGTCGCGATGATCGGGCTCGGCTTCCACCTCTGGCACGGGCTCTATTCGATGTTCCAGTCGCTCGGCCTCTCGAACCGCGGCATCTCGCCGACGATCCAGAAGTTCGCGATCGGCTTTGCCGTGCTCCTGACGCTCGGGTTCTCCGCCGTTCCGCTGGCCGTCATCCTCGGCCTCGTGGGGTGAACAAAGACATGCCGCTCGACGCGCACATCCCTTCTGGCCCCATCGAGCAGAAGTGGCAGAAGCAGAAGTTCGACCTGAAGCTCGTCAACCCCGCCAACAAGCGGAAGTACCGGGTCATCGTGGTGGGCACCGGCCTCGCCGGCGGGGCCGCCGCGGCGTCCCTCGGTGAGCTCGGCTACGAGGTCCTGAACTTCTGCTTCCAGGACACTCCCCGCCGCGCGCACTCGATCGCCGCGCAGGGCGGCATCAACGCCGCCAAGTCGTACCAGAACGACGGCGACTCGGTGCAGCGCCTGTTCTACGACACCATCAAGGGCGGCGACTTCCGCGCCCGCGAGGCGAACGTCTACCGCCTCGCCGAGGTGTCCGCGAACATCATCGACCAGTGCGTCGCGCAGGGCGTCCCGTTCGCCCGCGAGTACGGCGGCGCGCTCGCGAACCGCTCCTTCGGCGGTGCCCTCGTCTCCCGCACGTTCTACGCGCGCGGCCAGACGGGCCAGCAGCTCCTGCTCGGCGCCTACCAGGCCTTGCAGCGGCAGGTGGCCGCCGGCACCGTGAAGCAGTTCGTCCGCACGGAGATGATGGAGCTCATCGTCGTCGACGGACGCGCCCGCGGCATCGTGGTGCGCGACCTCGTCACCGGCAAGATCTCCTCGTACGTCGCCGACGCCGTGGTGCTCGCCACCGGCGGCTACGGCAACGTCTTCTACCTGTCGACGAACGCGAAGGGCTCGAACGCCACGGCCATCTGGCGCGCTCACCGCAAGGGCGCGTTCTTCGCGAACCCCTGCTACACGCAGATCCACCCGACCTGCATCCCGAAGTCGGGCGAGTACCAGTCGAAGCTCACGCTGATGAGCGAGTCGCTCCGCAACGACGGGCGCGTCTGGGTGCCGAAGGCAGCCGGCGACAAGCGGCCGCCGAACGAGATCCCCGAGTCCGACCGCGACTACTACCTCGAGCGGATCTACCCGACGTACGGCAACCTCGCCCCGCGCGACATCTCCTCCCGCCAGGCGAAGAACGTCTGCGACCAGGGGCGCGGCGTCGGTCCCGGCGGCCTCGGCGTCTACCTGGACTTCCGCGACGCCTTCAAGCGGCTCGGCCGGAAGGTCATGGACGAGCGCTACGGGAACCTGTTCGAGATGTACGAGCGGATCACCGGTGAGGACCCGCACGACGTCCCGATGCGCATCTACCCTGCCGTCCACTACACGATGGGCGGCCTCTGGGTGGACTACAACCTCATGTCCAACCTCCCCGGCCTGTTCGTGGGCGGCGAGGCGAACTTCTCGGACCACGGCGCCAACCGCCTCGGCGCGAGCGCGCTCATGCAGGGGCTCGCGGACGGCTACTTCGTCCTGCCGTACACCGTCGGCGACTACCTCGCCCGCGGCGGCTTCGCGAAGATGGACACCTCCCACCCGGCCGTGAAGGACGCCGAGCGCGAGGTGAACGAGCGGACGAAGCGCCTCATGTCCATCGGCGGCAAGAAGAGCGCCGACCAGCTCCACCGCGAGCTCGGCGAGATCATGTGGAACGACTGCGGCATGGCGCGGACGAAGGAGAGCCTCACGCACGCGCTCTCCGTCATCCCGGAGCTCCGCGAGAGGTTCTACAAGGAGCTGCGGGTCACCGGCTCGGGCGCCGAGCTCAACCAGCAGCTCGAGCAGGCCGGCCGGGTCGCCGACTTCTTCGAGCTCGCCGAGCTGCTCTGCTACGACGCGCTCCAGCGGAACGAGTCGTGCGGCGGCCACTTCCGGGTCGAGTACCAGACCTCGGACGGTGAGGCGCAGCGTAACGATGACGAGTACGCGTACGTGGCGGCCTGGGAGTTCAAGGGTGTCGGAACGACGCCCGTCCTGAACAAGGAGCCACTCGTGTTCGAGAACATCCACCTCGCTCAGCGGAGCTACAAGTGAGGATCACCCTCGACATCTGGCGTCAGAAGAACCCGCGCGACCCCGGCCGCTTCGAGCGGTTCGAGGTGCCGAACGTCAACGAGCACATGTCCTTCCTCGAGATGCTGGACGTGCTGAACCAGCAGCTCGTCTCGGAGGGCAAGGAGCCGGTGGCGTTCGACTCCGACTGCCGCGAGGGCATCTGCGGCATGTGCGGCTTCCTCATCAACGGCGAGGCGCACGGGCCGCTCCGCAACGCGACCGTGTGCCAGACGCACATGCGCCACTTCAAGGACGGCGACGTGCTGCGCCTCGAGCCGTGGCGGGCGTCGGCGTTCCCGGTGCTGCGCGACCTCATCGTCGACCGGTCCGCCCTCGATCGCATCATCGCCGCGGGCGGCTACACCTCGACCCGCGCCGGCAGCGCGGCCGAGGCGAACCAGATCCTCATCCCGAAGCCGTCCGCCGACAAGGCGATGGAGGCGGCGGCGTGCATCGGGTGTGGCGCGTGCGTCGCGTCCTGCCCGAACGCCGCGGCGGCGCTCTTCACCGGCGCCAAGATCGCGCACCTCGGCCACCTGCCTCAGGGTCAGCCCGAGCGCATGGGGCGCGCGATCGCCATGACGAGCCAGGCGCACGCCGAGGGCTTCGGTCACTGCACGACGATCGGCGAGTGCGAGGCGGTCTGCCCGGCCGGCATCAAGCTCGAGGTCATCTCGCGGATGAACAAGGACTTCATCAAGGCGACGCTCGGCGGGTACGCCAACGAGGTGCAGACGCTCGCGGCGCTGCCGCCCTCCGCGGCGATGCGCTTCTTCGAGGCCGAGCCGCCCAAGAAGGAGCCGTAAGCCGTCAGCCGTCCCCGCCGGCTCCGCGCCGGCGAGCCCCGCCCCGCCTGCGCCGCGACCTCGCGGCGTGCGCGGGGCGGTGGCATTTCGAGGGTGCGGCGCGGCGAGCTCTCCCGCGCGACGTGGACGGACGGACGCGCGGAGACCTAGGCCGGCTCGAGCTCGGCGAGGAGCGGCTGCGCATCCCGGAGCGCGTGCGAGAACCAGCGCTCCCACGGGAACCGTCCCTCCGAGTCGGGCCACACCGCCTGCAGCGCCGGGAAGCGCGGGCCGCCGTGGAACCAGCCTGCGTAGCCGAGGTACGCCGGGTAGTGACGGCGCGCGACCGGCCGGAACGCGACCGGCCGGTCCACGAGGATCCCGTCCACGACGCCGCCCTCCTCGAACCGCTCCCCGGCGCGCACGCGCGCGCCGAGGCGGTCGAGCGCGGCCTCGCGAGTCGCGGCGTCGAGGCCGAAGACGATGACCTCCGGGTGATCGAACGAGCGGAACAGCCCGACCGTGAAGGCGTGCTCCGCGCCCGCGCCCTCGGCCTGGATGACGTGCCACCCGCCCTCGGCGACGTCCGCGAGCACGCGGAGGTCGAGCGCGTCGAGCGGCTCGCCGCGCCGGGGCGGATAGCGCGGATCGAGCGACGGCCAGCGGCGCGACGGTCGCGTGGGGAGCGGGAGCGGGCCCTCCCGGACGTGCCAGCGCTCCCCGAGGCCGGCGCGGCCGAGCGTCGTTCCGCGTGGGTGCAGCACGATCTCGACGCACGACGGGTCGCGCGCCACCACGGCGTCGAGCGTCCAGTCGCGGTCGTCGGCGGCGTCGTGCGGGGCGCGCCCGCACCGGAACCGCCACTCCGCGCCCCCGTCTCGGCCGCGGGCCGCGGCCAGGATGGGCGCGCCACCCTCGGCCACGTGCTTGCACACGGCGGCGCGATCGCTGGACATCGACGGGAGCAGACCACTTCGGTGCCTGCTTGTCACGGGGTGTCACGGGCGTCCCAGCGCGTCATGCCGGTAGCCCTCCGGGGTGGCCGCCGCGGCGCCCCGTTGCCGCGCCACGCACGGAGCCCGACCGTCTTGTGGAATGGCGGCCGAGACCGACGCGGCGGATCCGGGCGGGGCGTCCCTCATGAGACAGGCGGGGCCGCTCATCGCGGCGCGCCTCTTCACCGCAATCCTGACGCTGTCGATCCCGCTCGTGCTCGCGCGGGTCCTCCCGCTCGCCGAGTACGGCACGTACAAGCAGCTCTTCCTCATCGCGCTGACGCTCTCGTCGATCCTCCCGCTGGGCGTCGGGCAGAGCCTCTACTACTTCATTCCGCGCACGACCCACCGGCGCGTCTACTTCGGCCAGACCCTGCTCTTCCTGCTCGCGGCGGGCGGCGTGGCGGCGGTGGGGCTGTTCGCCGCGATGCCGCGCGTGGCCGCGGCCTTCGAGAACCCAGGGCTGCTCGACCATCGCCTGCTCCTCGCGCTCTACACGGGCTTCACCGTCGCCGCGTCCCCGCTCGAGCTCTCGATGACGAGCCAGGGCCAGACGCGCCGCTCCGCGCTCACCTACCTCGTGTGGGACAGCGCCCGCGCCGCCGCGTTCGTGGTGCCGGCCACCACGGGCCGCGGCCTGGGGGCGATGATGACCACCCTCACCTTGCTCGCCGCGCTCCGGCTCGTGGCCGCCTGGGCGGTGATGCTGGGCGGGAAGCGAGGCCCCCTCCTCGACCGGCGCCTCTTCGCGGGACAGCTGGCGTACGCCTTCCCGTTCGGGATGGCGATGCTCGTCGCGATCCCCCAGCAGTACGCCCACCAGTACGTCGTCGCGAGCACCGTCGGCCCCGCCCTCTTCGCGATCTACGCGGCCGGCTGCTTCGACCCGCCGTTCGTGGATCTGCTGTACACGCCCACCGGCGAGGTCCTCATGGTGCGCCTCGGCGCGCTCGAGAAGGCGGGACGCGCGGGCGAGAGCGTCGCCGTCTTCCGCGAGGCCGCGGGCCACCTCGCCCGCTACCTCCTGCCGGGCGTCGTCTTCCTGTGGGCGATCGCCCCGGACTTCGTGGTCGCCGTGTTCGGCGAGCGGTTCGCGGCCTCCGCCACGATCTTCCGCGTGTGGCTGCTTGCCATCCCGTTCGGCATCTTCCCCATGGACGCCGCGCTCCGCGCCCGCAACGAGACGCGGCACCTGTTCCGCGCGTACGTCGTGAAGGCGGTCGCGACGGTGCCGCTCGTGTGGGCCGGCGTGAGCCGCTTCGGGATCCTCGGCGGGGTCGGGTCCTACGTCGCGGCGGAGCTCGTCGGCAAGGCGATGCTCGCGGCCCGGCTTCCGCGCGCGCTCGCCGACGCGGGCGTCCGTCCGCCGCTGCAGGCACTCGTGCCCTGGGGCGAGATCTCGCGGGCCGGGATCGGCGGGACGCTCGCCGCGATCGCCGGCGTCGCGGTCCTCCGCGCGGCCCCAGCGCTGGAGGCGCCAGGTGCCGCCGCGACCGCCCTGTATCGGTTCGTGCCGCTCGCCATCGCGGGGCTCGTGGGCGGCGCGATCTACGTCGCGGTGCTCTGGATGACGGGCGTGCGCCCGGCCGCCGCGCTCGCCGCGATCCGCTCGCGCCGGCCGGCCGGGGCTCCGTGAAAGCTCAGCGGGCCTGCGCCCCCTCGCGGCGCACCGCGCCGTAGACGAGGCGCGGGACGTCGAGCCCGGTCAGGTCCTCGTACAGCGCGTCGTAGCTCGCGCGCATCTGCTCGACCGAGAACTCACGCTCGACCCGCCGCCGACCTCGCTCGCCCATGCGCCGCCGCAGGGGAGCGTCGTCGAGGAGCTCCAGGAGGCGCCGCGCGAGGACGGCCGGCGCGCCGGGCGGGACGAGGAAGCCCTCCTCGCCCTCGTGGACGAGCTCCGGAGTCCCGCCCACCGAGGTCGCGACCACGGGGAGGCGCGCGGCCATCGCCTCGAGGAGGGCGTTCGAGATCCCCTCGGCGTAGCTGGGCGAGACCGCCACCTCCGCCCGCGCGAGGAGTGAGGCCACGTCGCGGCGGTGGCCGAGGAAGTGGCAGTGCTCGGCAACCCCGAGCTGGCGGGCCGCCCGCTCGAGGAGCGGCCGGCGCGCGCCGTCGCCGACGAGCACGAGGCGCGCCTCGGGCCGGGCGCGCACGACCTCCCGCATCGCGTGGAGGAGGTCCGTCTGGCCCTTCACGGGATGGTGCATGTTCGCGACGCAGACGATCGCGCCGGCGTCCGGCGCGGGGGCCTCGGGGGCGCGGCGCGCCGCGCGGTCGAGCTCGCCGAGATCCACGCCGTTCCGCACCACCACGACGCGGTCCGGCGCCACTCCGTCGCGGACGGCCTGGTCGCGGATGCAGAGCGCGTTCACGAGCACCCGGTCGGCGAGGCGCGACGCGAGCACGAGCGCGGGGCGGTGCAGGCCGGGGAGCTGGTGCCCGAGATCCACGCGGGTGACGATCGACGGGACGCCGGCGAGGCGGGCCGCGACCACGCCGAGGACGTTCGTGCGGAGGTCCTGGGCGTGGACGATCCGGACCCGCTCCTCCTGGACGAAGCGCACGAGGCGCGCCACCTGGAGCAGCGTGTACGCCCTGAGGAGCTTGCTCCCGACGTCGAACACGAACGGGCGGACACCCTCCGCGGCGAGGTCCGCGAGGTGCTCGCCGTCGTCGTGCAGGGTCGCGACCACCGGCTCGAAGCGCGAACGCTCCATCGTCCGGACGTTGAGGACGGTCTGACGCTCCTGCCCACCGAGCTGGAAGCGGTCCTGGAAGACGAGGATCTTCAGCGGGCGGCCCACGGCGGCAGCTCCCCCCCGAGCGCCGCCCGCTCGCGCGAGAGCCGCATCGTCACCAGGGCGCAGGCGAACAGGAAGTAGAGGAACCAGGACAGCGAGTACCCGTTGGCCATCTCGATGACGAGGTAGCCCGCGAGCGCCGCGAAGACCGCGCGGGCCTCGGTGCCGACGAGCGGATCCGCGCCGACGCGCCACAGCTTCGGCATGAGCCAGGCGACGAACGCGCAGAAGAGCAGGAACGCGACCACCCCGAGCTCGCCGACGATCTCGAGCAGGATGTTGTGCGCGACGTAGCGGCGCCCGCCCGCCTCGAGCGGCGCGTAGCGACCCCAGGCCTGGAGGTACGCGCTCGCGCCCACGCCCGTGAACGGGCGCTCCTCGAGGATCACGCCCAGCACCTTCCAGGCGTTCTCGCGCCCCTCGACGGAGACGTCCGTCTCGTACTGCGTGATCGTGGCGTTGCGCTCCCAGAAGCTCGAGGGCGCGAACGCGACGAGGCCGAGCGCGATGGCCGAGGCGGCGACGAGCTTCCTCGCCGTGCTGAGGCTCTTGCCG
The DNA here is from genome assembly GCF_022690695.1 of Anaeromyxobacter sp. SG17. Lineage (NCBI taxonomy): Bacteria > Pseudomonadati > Myxococcota > Myxococcia > Myxococcales > Anaeromyxobacteraceae > Anaeromyxobacter > Anaeromyxobacter sp. SG17. Next base: position 69,854 of record NZ_JALCYX010000012.1, on the reverse strand, counting down.
CGGAACAGGAAGAGCGCGATGGCGACGGCCGCGGCCACCGAGCCGGAGCGGGAGTGGGTGAGCACGATGGCCGAGATCTGGGCGGCGAAGGCGGCGGCGAACGCCACGCGGGCCCAGCGCTTCCTCGCGGTGACCGCGCCGTAGAGGGCGAAGGGCATCACGGCGATGAGGCACATCGCGAGGCGGTTGGGATCGGCGTACGGACCGCGCCAGTGCGTGCGGAACCCGTCGATGAGGGCGTCGTCGTTGCGCCAGACGTCGATCGCCCCGAGGGCCGGGCCCAGCGCGGCGAGGGTCCCCACGAGCATGAAGCGCCTGAGCCGCTGGGGGCCGTCCACCGCGTTCTGCACGACGACGAAGACCACCGCCATCTTGGCGGCCTCGACCGTCGCGCCGAGGGTGTCGGTCTGCGAGATGGTCCAGGCGAGCGAGAGCGGCACGAAGGACAGGTAGACGAGGAGCGGGACCACGCCCGGACCGCCCACCCGCACCCGCTCGCCGGAGGTCACCCGGTGCATGAGCAGCGCGAAGGCTCCGACCGCCATCGCCACGAAGGCGAGCCGGAACTGCTCGAACCACGGCCACCAGAACTGCGGGTTCGAGTAAAGCATCACCACGAACGCGAGCGTGGCGCCGTGCACGAGCAGGTGCCACCTCCGGCTCGCGCGCTCGATCCACGCTTGCCGCGCGAGGAGCGCCGAGTCGAGAGTCGCTGCGTCCGCGTGAGCCGTCATGTCCACCTCTGTGGGTCAGAAGGTGCGCGCACCCTGGCTCGCCCGGCCACCGTCCGTTCGGGGTCCGCTGAGCAGCCAGGCAGGCGTGCTCGACGAGGGGGTGGGCCTGTCGGTCCCGAGCGCACGCCGCACCTCACGAGGCCGCGCGCTCGCGGCCGGCCGCGTGCGCCTCGTCGTCCACCGCTCCGGACAGGGCGTCCGGGCGCTCGCCCGAGACGTGCCGCGCGAGCCCCAGCGTGTGGAAGACGCTGTCCAGGCTGCAGATGGCGAGCGCCGCGCTGTAGGAGATCGGGCCGAGCGTCGAGTTCTCCCAGAGCACCTTGCGCGACATCGCGTACGGGTCGCCGCCGCGCACGTTCTCGCGATCCTCCGTGGTGACCCCCGTCTCGAACCCCGACTCGGCGACCGCGTGCCGCACCGCCGGCGTGTAGTAGCCGTTCGGATAGGCGAAGTGGAGCGGCGGGCGCCCGAGCCGCTCCGCGATCATCTGGCTGCAGCCGGCGATCTCGCGGCGCGCCTCCTGGAGCGGCAGGTTCGAGAGCACCGCGTGGTTCACGGTGTGGCCGCCCACGTCCATCCCCGCGCCGCGCAGCTCCGCGAGCTCTTCCCAGGTCATCGCGCGCGTGTCGTCGGGGAGGTCCTGCTCGGCGAGGCCGGTCCGCGCCTCGAGGGCGCCCGCGATCGCCACCAGCCGATCGTGCGGGAGCCGCGCGATGAGCCGGTCGAGGGTCGCGGCCGGCCCGGGCTCCGCGCAGGCGGTGAGCAAGGACTGCAGCGGCCCCGGCAGCCCTGCCCGCTCCACCGGGATCCCGCGCCGCGCGATCTCGGTGAGCGAGGCGTAGAGGCGGTCGTGCGGGAAACGCTTCGCCGTGCCGGTGTAGCCGGTCGCGACGAAGAAGGTGGCCGGGACCTTGAGCGCGGCGAGGACCGGCATCGCCACGTGGTGGTTGTCGGCGTAGCCGTCGTCGAAGGTGACGACGAACGCGTCGCGGCGGCGCGTGCCGGGCGGCTCGCCCAGGATCCGGCGCGCGTCGGAGAGCGACACGATCTCGCGGGTGCGCGCGATGTCCTCGATCTGGCGCTGCAGGGTCTGCGCGGAGATGAACATCGAGGCGATCGACTCGCGGGCGCTCGCCTCGAAGTCCAGGGTGGCGCGGTGGTACGAGAGGATGACCACGCGGGTCCCGCCGGCCTGCCGCCGCTGCCACGTCCGCACCGCGCGGTGGACCCCCGCCGCGAGGAAGGTCCCCGCCGCCGCGACCTTCACCGCCCGCCTCAGGATCCACTTCGGGCTGTTGTCCGCACGCTCCGGCATCTTCCGCCTCTCTTCTTCACCTTCGACCTCGCCGCCGCGCGGCGCGGCCCCACCCCCGCCGTACCGCCAGTCAGCCGCCGCGCGCGCCCGCCAGCGCGCTCGCCTCGAGCGATCGCCTCGCGCGCCTGAGCGCCCCCCACACCCGCTCCGGCGCGACGGACCTCGCGATCCCGCGCGCCGCCCGGAACGCCTCCTCCGCGGCGACGGCGGTCCCGGCGCGCAGCGACGGCGCCTGCAGGCGGACGCTGCACGTCTCGCGGCGATCCCAGGCCCAGTCCATCTTGTAGGCCTCGGTGCCGCGCAGGAAGTCGTAGTCGGTGAGGCCGCGCGCGTAGGCGTCCGCGACCGTCCGCCCGACGAGCACGACGCCGGGGCTCCGGGCCGACCAGGCGGGGTCGTAGCCGGACTGGTAGTAGAAGAAGCGGCGGCCCACCTCGAGGCCGTAGACCGCGGCGATCGCGTCGCGCCCCACGAACAGGCGGTACATGCGCAGCCAGCCGCGCGCGGCGAGGAGCGGCGCCACCTCGCGGTGGAACTCCTCGACGGGCCCGGGCGGGATGCCGGAGGAGCCGCCCTCGACCTCCCAGCGCAGCCGGTGCAGCCGCAGGAAGTCGTCCATGGCGGCGGTCGCCTCGTCCGCGGCAGCGACCTCGATCCGGAAGCCCGCCTGCTTCTCGAGCCAGCGGACCCGCCGCGCGTACGTCTCGCGCCGGCGGATCCTGGAGAGGTGCTGCTCGAAGGTGCCGCGCACGACGAACCCGGGACAGACGAAGCCGCGCTCCACCTGCGCCCGCACTCCGCGCGGCGCCATGGCAGCGCGCAGGGCGGCGACGGTCGGCGAGCCGCAGGGGAGGTCCTCGAGGCAGAGGACGTCCCACGCCGCGGCCCCCGCCGCGAGCGCCCGCGCGATCGCCTCGCGCGCGGCGGCCGCGTGCTCGGGCCGGGCGAGCACGTCGAGGCCGTCCGCGCCGGTGAGGCCGTTGCCGAGGAGGCTGAAGCGCCGCTCCCCCACGAGCCCCGGGCGCGCCGAGAGCACGAGGAGCCCGGCGAGCCGCGCGTCGCGGTCGCGCGCCTCCAGGATCCAGATCGGCCGGCGCGCGGCGAAGCAGCGGTGGAAGGTGTGGAGCCACTCCCAGGAGAGGAACGGCGACGGCGCCTGGGCGGCGTCGAAGAGCGCGCGCCACTCCTCCTTCAGGACCGCGAGGCGCGCGGGGTCGCGGTGCTCGACGACGGTGAGGCCGGCGGCGCGCTCCCCGGCGGGCGCTGGGCTGGTGGGCGTCACTCGAGCGCCTCCCTCACGCAGCGGGCGAGGTATGCCATGTCGTCGGGCTGCAGGTCCTGATGCACGGGGAGCTCGAGCACGCGCCGCCGGAGCATCGCGACGTCCGGGAACGGCTCCTCGGGGCAGAGCGGGTGCCCGGTGCGCCAGAAGTCCACCGTCTCGACGCCGCGCGCGGCGAGCCGCGCGGCCACGGCTGCCTTGTCGTCGCAGAGGAGCGGGTAGAAGAGCGGGCTCGCGCCGGCGGGCAGCTCCGGGAAGATCGGCACCACCCGGTCGCGCAGCCGGCCGAGGAGGAGGAAGTAGTTGCGCCGCCGCGCCGCGACGATGGCCTCGGCGTCGAGCCGCCGGGCGATGAGCTCGGAGAGGGAGCTCATGCCGAGATCGACCGTCGCGAGGTCGAACGTCATGGTGCCGGTGGAGACCGGGTGGACTCCGGTCGCGCCGCGCACGTACGAGTACGCCCGCCGCGCCGCGCCGCGGAGCGCCTCGCCCGCGTCCCCGAGCCGGAACGCGGCGTTCTGGAGGAGCGAGCCGGTCGCGTGGGAGAGCGTGGACGCGAGCGGCGCCGCCTCCGGCTGCGGGACCTCGCCGCGCACGGACGGGTCGTTCACGACGAGCGCGCCGCCGTTCGGCACCGGGAGCGTCTTGTAGAAGCAGAAGATCCCGAGCGCGCCCACCGACCCGAGCGGCCGGGTCCCCTCGGCGGCGAGGAGCGACAGCGCGCAGTCCTCCACCACCGGCAGCCCGTGCCGCCGCGCGATCGCCGTCACCTCGTCCATCGGCTGCGCGAAGCCGGCGTAGTGGATGACGTAGAGGGCGCGGGTGCGGGGGCCGATCTTGGCCTCGAGGTCCTCGAGGTCGAGGCGCATGCGAGCGTCCACCCGCACGAAGCGCGGGAACGCGCCGGCCGCGGCGAGCGCCCCCACCTCCACGCCGTGGTGGTAGGCCGGCACGAGCACCTCGTGGCCCGTGAGCCCGAGCAGCCGCGCGCCGTGGTAGACCGCGTTCCGCGCCAGGTAGAAGTGGGTCGTGCGCCGCGCCCCGAACGGGAAGGCGGGCGGCCGGGAGGCGGCCAGGGGAGAGAGCATCCTCGGCCAGAGCGTGGGCAGGGCCGGGATGTAGCGCCTGCGCGCCTCGCGCGCGGTCGGCCAGGTCCGCGCCGCCACCGCCCGACTCATCGCCACCACGAGAGCGCCTCCTTCACGGCCGGGCGGACCCGGTGCTTCAACGTGTGCATGGCCCTGCCGGCGAAGGAGGGGCGATACACGTAGAGCCAGTCATGGGGAGCGTGGGCCGGAGCCCAGTCGCGCTTCCACTCCATGTCGGGGCCGAGGAAGTCGAAGCGCGAGAGGCCGCGCGCCTCGCACTCGGCGAGCACCTCCCGCTGGAGGAGCTGCCCGGGCGAGACCTGGCCGAGGCGCTCGTCGTACGCCGTCTTCGGGAGGTAATAGACGCCGCGGTGCACCACGCCGAGGTGCACCGCGATGGCGCGGCCGTCGAGGGTGAGCGCGCGCACCGCGAGCGCCCCGCGCTGGGCGGCGTCCCGCGCGATGCGCGCGTAGAACTGCACGAGGGGCTGCGCGAGCGCGATGGCGGTGCCGCCCTGCCCCTTCCACCCGCTCGCCTCGAGCGCGAAGAACTCCGCGAGCGCCACGTCGAGCCCCTCGGCGCCGTCCACGCGCGTGAGCGCGACCGCGCCCAGCTCGCCGAGCCGCCTCGCGCGCCGGCGCAGGTTCGCGCGGAACTTCGCGCTCGTGCGCTCCTCGGCGCCCTTCTCGGACAGCTCGACGTAGGGCGTGCGCAGCGACTCCCAGCGCCCGGCGAGGTGACGGTCCGCGCGCGCGGCCGCCTCCAGCAGCACCGAGGTCGGCCCCTCGCGCGGGACGTCCCGCAGCACGAGCACGTCCCAGCGGATCCGGTCGCGCAGGTGGCCCCACAGCGCCGCGACCGCGCCGGGGGCGTCCTCCCCGAGGACCCACTCCACCCGGCAGGAGTGGTCGTTCGCAGGGGCGACGAGCCGCGTCACGCCGCGCTCGCGCTGCAAGAGGAGCGGGGCCATCCCGGCGGCCCGGCCGGCGCGGGTGCGCGCGACGAGCACCCGCAGCGGGGCGTCCGGCGCGAAGGCGTCGAGCCAGGCGGAGATCCACTCGTGACGGGCGAACGGGACGTCCACCGGGCCGCGCGCGAGCAGCCCGTTCCACTCGTCCCGGAGCGCGTCGAAGGCGGCGCGCCCCTGCAGCTCCTCGACGCGGTAGCGCGAGCCGGCGGGCTCGTGGGCGGGCGCGAGGAGGGTCTCGGCGGTCTGGACCAAGGTGTCGTCCCCTCCTCAGCGGACCCGCGCGATCGCGAGCAGCGCGCGCGCGAGCTTCCGGGGGTCGTGGCGCCCGCGCTCTCCCTCGGCGAGCAAGTCGGTCACGACCGGGACCGCGCCCGCGGCGTCGATCGCCGCACGTTCGACCCGCACCGGGACCGCACCCTCCCCGGCGTAGGCCGCCACCACGTCCTCGGGCAGCGGGGGCCGCTGCGCGAGCGCCACGTCCACCACGTCCCCGAGGTGGCGCTGCACGGCGCGGACGTGATCGGCGGCGTCGAAGCCGTCGGTCTCGCCGGCCTCCGTGAAGAGGTTCACGACCAGGACGCGCGTCGCGCCCGTCGTCCGCAGCGCCTCCGGGATGCCCGGCACGAGGAGCCCGGCGAGCACGCTGGAGTAGAGGCTGCCCGGCCCCAGCACCACCAGGTCCGCGCCGAGGATCGCCTCGATCGCCTGGCTCGAGGCCTGGGCCGCGCCGGCGAGCCGCAGCTCCGCCACGCGGCCGCGCGCCGCCGCGATGGCGGTCTCGCCGCGCACGATCCGGCCATCGTCCAGCTCCGCGACGAGCTCGACCGGCGTCGCCGTGGCGGGGACCACCCGACCGCGGACGCCCAGCATCCCGGCCGCGGCCTCCACCGCCTGGCCGAAGTCGCCGAGCCGCTGCGCGAGCGCGGTGAGGACGAGGTTGCCGATGGTGTGACCGGCGAGCTCGCCGCCCCCCTCGAAGCGGTGCTGGAACACCGACGCGAGCGGCGCTCCCGCCGCGAGCGCCACGAGGCAGTTGCGGACGTCGCCCGGCGCGGGCACGCCGTAGCGCCGCCTGAGCTCGCCGGAGCTCCCCCCGTCGTCCGCGGTCGTGACCACGGCGGTCAGCTCCACCGCGGGCTCCTCGTCCGGCTCTCCGTCGCCGGCGGCGAGCCCCTCGAGGACCCGGGGCAGCCCGGTCCCGCCGCCCACCGCCACGACGTGCACGGATCGCGCGTCGGGTGCGCGCACCGGCCGGGGGACGAGCTCCTCGAGCACCATCACTTCGCCCCCTTCCCGAGGAGCACCACCTTCGCGGTGGCGAGGAGGCAGACGAGGTCGAGGAACAGGGAGGCGTTCTTGATGTAGTAGAGGTCGTACTCGAGCTTGCGGGCCTGTTCCTCCATCGTGGAGCCGTACCCGTACTTGAGCTGCGCCCACCCGGTGAGGCCCGGCTTCACGAGCTCGCGCAGCGTGAAGAGCGGGTAGCGCACCTTCAGCTCGGAGAGGAACACCGGCCGCTCCGGGCGCGGGCCGACGAGGCTCATGTCGCCGCGGAGCACGTTCCAGAGCTGCGGCAGCTCGTCGAGCCGCGCGCGCCGCAGGAAGCGGCCCAGCGGCAGCACGCGGGGATCCTGCTCGGTCGCCCACACCGCGCCGTGCTGCTCGGCGTCGCGGCGCATGGTGCGGAACTTCCACACGCGGTACGGCGTGCCGCTGCGTCCGGTGCGCTCCTGCGAGTAGAAGATCGGGCGGCCGTCGGAGAGCCAGATCGCGATCGCGGTGGCGACCATGATCGGCGCCGCCCCGGCGAGCATCACGAGCGACACGGCGAGGTCGAGCGCCCGCTTGACGGTGCGCGTGCCGCGCGAGACGCGGAAGCCGTCGTCGAAGATGAGCGAGCTGGGACGCACGAGCGACAGCGGGATGCGCTGCAGCGTCGCCTCGGCGAAGCCCACGTCGTCCACCACCCGGCGACCGCGCGTGCGGAGCGTCAGGAGGTCGTCGATGGGCAGGCCCTCCCGCCGGTCCTCCATGGCGACCACCACGATCTGGACGCGCTCCCGGCGCGCGACCTCGCCGAGCGAGCCCTCCAGGATCGCGTCCGCCGGGACCGCGGCCGGGGCGAGCGACCGCTGGGGCCTCACGAAGCCGACCGCCCGGTAGAGCCCGTCCGCCTCGCGCTCCATCGCGCGCGCGAGGTCGCGGGCCCGCGCGCCGGTCCCGAGGAAGACGACCCGGGTCGGCGAGCCGACGACGGCCGGCATGAGGACGCGGGCGGCGATGACGCCGAAGGCGCCGCCCGCGGCGGCGAGCACGAGCGAGCGGTGCAGCATCCACCCGGGCAGGAAGAGGTCGAGCGCGATGTCGGCGAGGGCGATGGCGATCGCGGCCACGCCGATCGCCCGCAGGAGGCGCCGCCCGTCCGCGCGATCGCGCACCGCCGCGTGGAGGTCGTAGAGGTCGCCGAGGTAGAGCGCGCCCGCGAAGAACACGGAGGCGAGCGCGGCGCGGAGCACCGCCGGGTACATCGGCGGCCCTCCCACGGAGCTCGTCGCCTGGGCGGCGACCGGCCCGAGGGACGCGCCCGCGAGCAGCGCCAGCACGAGGACCGTCTCCTCGGCGAAGAAGTACGCCGCCTTGCGCGGCGAGAACCAATGGTTGAAGACCCGGACCAAGTCCCCTCCCCGTCCAACCCCGACCGCCGTGCCCGGCGCGCGCTCCCGCGCACGGGCCAGGACCCGAGCCACCGTCTCCGGCCACGACCGTGCGTCGTGGCCACCCCCCTCCCACGCCCCCTCCGCGCCGCCGCTGGCGGCGCGGGAGGGCGCCCGTCCTTACCCCGCGCGGCGGCCGGCGATGGCCGGCGCCGCCTCCCCGGGTCCGCCGTACAGCCAGCGCCCGTGCGCCACGGACTCCGGGTCGACGTCGTTCAGCACCACGCCCGCGGCCCGGTCGCCGAGCGACTCGAGCGCGAGCCGCACGACCTGGCGCGGCGTCGCCCCGGCGCGCACGACGAGCACGGCCGCGTCGGCCGCCCCCGCGAGCCGCTCGCCGTCCGCGAAGGCGAGCGCCGGGGGCGCGTCGAGGACGACGAGGTCGTACGCCGCCCGCAGCTGCTCCACGAGCGCCGCGGTGCGCGGGTGGCGGATCGCCGCCACCGGGTCACGCACCTCGCCCGCGCACAGCACCGACAGCATGCCGACGCGCACGATGGCCTGGGACAGCTCGGCGGTGCCGTCGAGCACCTCGGCGACGCCTGCGCGCGGCGCGAGCCCGAACAGGCTCGCCACCGACGGCCGGCGGAGGTCCGCGTCGACGAGGACCACGGCGCGCCCCTCCTGCGCGGCGGTGAGCGCCAGGTTGGCTGCGGTGGTGGTGCGGCCCTCGCCGCGGCTCGCGCTCGTCACGGCGACGACGCGCATGGCGCGGCGCGCCGCGAGGCGGGCGAGCCGCTGGTAGAGCACGCGGTACTGGTCCGCCGCGGGCGAGTCCGGCGCGGCCAGGGCCACGAGCTTCTTCTCGGGCGCGGCGGCGGGGTGGGTGGCCTGAAGGGTGTCGGCAGGGATCATCGGTCCATTCCTCCGATCGATTACGCGCAAGTCAGGAAGCCCGCCCGATGCGAGGGATCGCCGCGAGCACGGGGATGCCCAGCGTCGCCGCGTCCTCGGGTCCACGCATCGACGCATCGAGCCACTCGGCGATCCCCGCCGCCCCGAGCCCCATCGCGATCGCGGCGAGCACCGCGATCCACAGGAGCTTGGGCCGGTCGGGGGCGGCCGGCAGCCGGGGCGTGACCGGCGTCTCCACCATCCGGAACATGGTCGGCTGGTCCGCCGCGAGGAGCTGCTCGGCGGCCGCCGAGTCGGCGCGCCGCGAGAGCGTCGAGGCGTACTTGGCGCGCATCACCTCGTACTCCCGGGACAGGTTCGCGAGCGCCTGGCCCCAGCGCGGCGCCGCCTCGATCCGCTTCTGGTAGGTGGTCATCTCCTTGCGGAGGGAGGCGATCTGCTCCTCGTGCGCGCGCACCTCGTCGTCGATGCGCGCGAGGTGAGCCTGCACGCGCTCCTTCTGGAACTTCTCGAACGCGCCGTCGCGCTGGGAGAGCGCCTCCTGGAACTCGCGCCGAGCGCGCTTCACGTCGGGGTGATCCGGCCCGTAGGCCGCCTCGGCCGCGTTGAGGCGCCGCAGCGCGGCGTCCAGGCCGGCCTCGGCGAGACCCGGACCGCTCGGGCCCTCCGGGATGGACGAGAGCACGTCGCCGCGGCGCCGCTGCGCGTCGGCGATCGCGCCGAGCCGCATCTCGATCTGGCTCTGCGCGCGCCCGACCGCGCGGGCGTTGTCCTCGAGCAGCTCGGGCAGCTCGGCGGTGTGGTCCACCTTGAAGGCGAGGAGCTTCTTCTCCTGCGTCGAGAGCTCCTTGCCCATGTCGTCGACCTGGCGATCGAGGGTCTCGCGGAGGCTGCGCGCCTGGGCCTCGAGGACCTGACGCGTGAGCTCGCCGTAGTACTTCGGCAGGAGCTCAGCGGCCCGGGCGACCTTCTCCGGATCCCTGCCGCGCACCTCGACCACGAAGAGCAGCGCGGGCGCGCCGGCGGGGACCTCGCCCTCGAGCCGGACCTCCACGTTCCGCCGCATCTTGCGGAGCGCCTCGTCCATGTCGTCGCGGAGATCGGGGAAGAAGTCGGTCTCCTTGATCACCCGCTCGAGCACCGGGCGGGCCAGGATGCCGTGCTTGATGGTCCGCATCCGATCCTCGAACGGCGTGCCGTTCTGGGCCGGGAAGAAGTCGAGCCCCAGCCGCCGCGGCTCGATCTGGACCACCGATTGGGCGGAGTACTCCGAGGGGACGCCGAGCGCGAGCGCAACCCCGACGACGAGCACCGCGCCTGCGACGACCAGCGCGAGGAGCCGGCGACGCCGCAGCGCCGCGAGGAGATCCTGCAGGGTGTAGGTCCGTTCCATTCGTCCTTCCTCTTCGTCACCGTTCCGGCAGGGTCCAGCCGAGCCGGAGTCCGAACGTCGTTCGCCGCAGCGCGGCCGACGAATCGTCGAGCCGCGCGAAATGTGTCGCTGCCAGCGCCAAGCGCACCCCTCCCCCGACGAGGAGTGCCGCCTCGCCGTAGGTCACGTAGCCGGTCACCGCGTCCCCGCCGCTCGGGGCCCGGCCGGAGCGCCAGATGCCGCCGTCACCGCGGAGCTCGAAGCGCCGCGCGAACCTGCGCGCGAGCCCGAGCTCGACCGAGTCGACGAGGCCAGGGCTCGCGGTGTTGCCGAGGCCCAGCCCGTGGGCGAGCTGCGCACGCCCCTCCCAGTCGCGGGAGACGCCGACGAGCTCGACGCTGCCCTCGGGGACGACGACCGCGTTGCCGCTCTTCAGCCACAGGGCGGGCCCCGCCGAGCCGTTCACGGTCAGCTGCCGGCTGAGCTCGTACCGCGCGCGCGCCCTGAGCGCGTGCGCGAAGGCCCAGTCGGTGGCGTCCCGCTCGAAGCCCTGGAACAGCGAGGCCAGGTAGCCGGCCCCGAACGAGAGGCGCCGGCCGTACCGGTACAGCGCCTCCACGCCGGGCTGGTGCATCGCGCCGCCCGTGCGGTCGTCGAAGCGGACCGTGTCCTCCGTGAGCAGGGCGGCCACGTCCACGCGCTCGGAGGCGCGGTACTCGGCCCTGCCCCGGCCGTGGAGGATGAGCGCGGAGTCGCGCCCCGTGCGGAAGACGCCCATCTGCGCGAGCCCCACCGGGTCGAACGCGTACGCGCCCCGGAAGTCCGCGTGGAGCGTGAGGCGCCGCGTGGTTCGCGCGTCGAGCACGAGCGACCCGCGGTGGTTCCAGCTCCCTCCGGGCTGCATGCGCTCGTACGTGAGGAAGTCCACGCCGTAGAGCGTGCGGAGCTCCCAGGTGTGATCGCGGAAGCGGAGCCCCACGTCCGGGGACACCCGGCCGACGCGGTCGCTGCCCGAGCCGTCGTAGAGCACGTTCGAGTCGTAGCCGCCCTCGAGGGTGAGGCGGGCGATGGGATCCACGACCGTGCTCGCCGCCGCCCGCGCCGCAGCGCAGAGAGACACGGCGCAGAGCGCCGCCCTCCCGAAGCGCCCCGGCGCTCCCATCGCCCACCTCTTCCTCGGCCCTCTCATGGTCGGCACCGTCCCGCTACGGCACGTAGAGGACGTCGCCGCCCCTGAGCCAGAGCGCACCCTCCGCCTCCCCCTTCACCAGCTCGTCGAACGAGAGCTTCACTCGATCGGTCTTCCCGTTCGCTCCCTGGCGGAGCCAGCTCACCTCGCCGCGGGCGAACTCGGTGCGCCCGCCGGCGAGCGCGATCGCCTGCACCACCGACATGGGACCGCGCAGCGGGAACCCGCCAGGGCGCGTCACCTCGCCGAGCACGTACACCCGCGGTCCGTTGATCTCCCGGACCAGCACGGCCACGGCCGCGTCCTTGATGTACGGGCCGAGCGCCTTCGTGAGGCCCTGCTGCAGCTCCCCCGGCGTCTTGCCTGCCGCGTCCATCTCCCCCGCGAGCGGAAGCGAGATCTTGCCGTCCGGCCGGACGGGCACGACCCGCGTCAGCTCTGGCTCGTGCCAGACGACGACCTCGAGCACGTCCTCGCGCCCGATGCGGTACTCGCCCACTTCGGGCCGGGGATCCGGCCGCTGCGAGGCCCCCGACGAAGCGCACCCCGTCGCGGCGAGGAGAATGCCGGCCACCACTGCCCTCTTCGAGAACGCCATCCAATTCCTCCCGGGACTCCCCGTCCCGAAACGACTCCCTCGCATCGAGCACACCTCGTGCCACGACGCGTCGTTCACCCCGAGCGAACTCCACGCCACGCGTCGCCGCTCCTCCAGCGCACGTCGTCCACGCGATCCGGCGTGCGGCCACGAACGCGACGCGCGAGCGAGCGGCTGCCGCCGAGAGCGGGTTCCGGTGCGACGCTGAGGAACTTTTTTCCCTCGCGTGGGAACGGACGTGCCTGCGTTGCCGCGGCGACGAGGCGGGATGACGTTCTCCCTGGACGCGGCAGGATGGACCGGCAGTCGGCGCCGGTATGGAGGGCGGGAAGGCATGCTGAGGGCGGCGGCGTGGACGCTGGGCCTGTTCGGGGTCGGCACTTCGGTCGTTGGACTGTTTCCGGAATCGGCATGGGTCGAGCCGATCGTGCTGCTCGCGCTCGGGATCGCGTTCCTGTACGTGAGCGCGCGCACCGGCTTCCGCGAGCGCCGCTCGCGCGGCGAGCTCGCCCCCAAGCAGGCTGCGGCCTGAGCTTTCCGGCGGGAGGGGCGCATCGGATCTCCGGGGGGGGACCAGGGCGCGGCGCGGCTCCTCGCGGGGCCGCGCCGCGCTGCTTTCTCACTCGATCGTCGCCGCGTCTCGCGGGTCGACGATCCCGCAGTCCTTGATCTTGTAGAGCAGCGCCTTGTAGCTGACCTGCAGGCGCTTCGCGGCCTTCCGCTTGTTCCAGCCGGTCCGCATGAGCGCGCGGAGGATCGCCTCGCGCTCCGCGATGCGCGCGGCCCGCCGGGCCACGTCCTTGAGCGGCGCGTCCTCCGGGAGCGCCGGGCCCTCGCCCGGGCGGTGGACGCCGTTGACCCCGGGCGCTGCCGGCGGATGGGCCCCCGCGGCGACGAGCGCCGGCGGCGAGCCGCCGAGCTCACCCAGGACCATCGCGGGATCGCGCAGGACGACGAGCCGTCGCACGAGGTTCTCGAGCTCCCGGACGTTCCCGGGCCAGTCGTAGGCGTGGAAGCGCTCCATCACCTCGGCCGGGATCTCCTCGAGCCCGCCCCGGTAGCGCTGCCGGTACTTGTCGACGAAGTGCCGCACGAGGGGACCGATCTCCTCGCGCCGCTCGCGGAGGGGCGGGACCCGGATCGTGACGACGTTCAGCCGGTAGAAGAGATCCTCCCGGAACGTGCCCTGCCGGATGGCCGCCTCGAGGTTGCGGTTCGTCGCGACCACGACGCGGGCGTCCACGCGCACCGGGCGCTTGCCGCCCACCCGGTAGAACTCCTCGTCCTGGAGGACCTGCAGCAGCTTCGCCTGCAGCCGCGGATCCATCTCGCCGATCTCGTCGAGGAAGATCGTCCCCCGGTGAGCCAGCTCGAACTTGCCGGGCTTCTCCGCGTGCGCTCCCGTGAACGCCCCCTTCTCGTGTCCGAAGAGCTCGCTCTCGAGGAGCTCTCCCGGAAGGGCCGCGCAGTTGATCTTCACGAAGGGGCGGCCCGCGCGGTGGCTGGTCGCGTGGATCCGCCGAGCGATCACGTCCTTGCCGACGCCGCTCTCGCCGATGAGCAGCACCGGCACGTCCGTGTCGGCGATCCGGTTCACCAGCGACCAGACGCGCTCCATCGGGCCGGAGAGCGGGGTGGTGGGCAAGAGGTCGCCGTCGCCCGACTCGGCCACGACCGCTGCGACGCGCGCCTCGGCGACGTCGGGGGGACGCCGTCCGGGTCCGTCGAGGGCGCGGCGCAGCACGAGGTTCAGCTCGGAGACCTCGAAGGGCTTCGGGAGGTAGTCGTTCGCGCCGAGCTTCATCGCACGGACGACGTCCTCCGCCTGCGCCAGCGCCGACATGACGATCACCGGGACGCGCGGGTCGCGCTCGCGGATGCGCCGGAGGACCTCGAACCCGTCGGGCTCGGGGATCACCAGATCGAGCAGCACGGCGTGGGGGCTGGAGTTCGCGATCGCCGCCAGCGCCTCGACGCCGTTGCGAAGGGGGCGCACGCGATATCCCGCGGTCGCGAGGAACTCGCAGAGCGCCTCGCGGGCGTCGTCGTCGTCCTCGATGACCAGTACGGTGCAGTCTTTGTCCATCGTCGTTCCGCCGGCGGGGAGGTGCTTGCCGCCGGTGTGAAAATGGAACGACCAGGTGTTCCCGGCACCGGCCCTAACGCGGCGGCTGACGGCCGAGCGAGCGCTTCGCTTCGCTTTCGCGTGGAGGCGTTCCATGACATACCGGGGCCGTGCGGATGTCCCGTTCCCGTCTCCTCCTCCGGGCGGTCCTGCTCGCGACGGGAGGCGCGTTCATGCTGTGGAAGGCGTACGACTCCGCCCGCGGCGCGCGCGCGCTGCAGGGCGGCGAGGCGACGCTCCTCGATCGCGTCGCGCTCGTCGAGGCGCTCGTCGGCGTCCTCGCGCTCGGCGCGGCGTTCGTGGCCGCCGCCGCGCTTCGACCGCGCCGCAGGAAGCGCACGCTCACCCTCGGCGACGCGGATCGCCGGCCCTGACGCCGCTCCGAGCCCCGGCGCGCGGCTCGCGGAGCTCGGCCCGCCCGGTCTCCCGGTGATCGTGTACTGCGAGACGGGGAGGAAGAGCGCCGCGGTCGCTCGCGCGCTCGCAGAGCTCGGCTACTCGCGCGTCTACGATCTCGGCGCGCGCTCCAGCTGGTGATCGGTGGAAGGGGCGACGCGCGCTCCCGGGCGGGAACCCCTCGCGGCGCTCTTCAATAGAGGCGGGCGAGCTCCGCGCCCGAGTAGTAGCTGCCCAGGATCTCGCGGTACCCCTGGCCGGCCTGCGCACGCCCCACCGCGCCCCACTGGCACATCCCCGCGCCGTGGCCCCACCCCCCGCCGCGCAGGACGACGCCGTCGCTGGTGGGCTCCACCACGAACATCGCGGAGGGCAGCTCGCCGAGGAGCCGCCGGATGCGGAGCTCACCGGCGATCTCGACGCGCCCACGCTCGCCCTCGACGGCGAGGCGGCGGGCGCGACCCGACACGCCGCGCGCGCCGACCGCGATGGCGCGCACATGACCGACCCCGAGCTGCGCGGCCGCCGCGTCGAGCTCCGCGGCCGAGAGGCGGCGCTCCCATCGGAAACGCGTCATGCCCGGCGTGGAGGGCCGGCGGCACCACGCGTCTCCGGGCTCGGCGAGGAACGCGCGGAGCCTCGCCTCGTCGGCGAGCCCTTCCTTCCATCTCGCCGCCTGGGCCGCGGGAAGATCAGGCCGTCCACGCAGGCTCGCGCTCGCGGCGCCGCCCCAGACGAGCTCGTTGTGCTCCCCGTGGCCGCCGCAGGTCGCGGAGTACACGGCGTCGACGAGCGCCTGGTCCGCCGCGCCGAAGAGCGTCTCCCCGCGCGTGGTGCGCACCGCCTCGTCCGTGCGCGAGGTCCGCGCGCCGTCGCCGCGGTACGCCTGACAGTGAACCTCGGCGCACAGCATGAACGGGTCGGCCGAGTGGCGCGCGCCGAGCTGCGCGAGGACGTTCGAGCGGGCGGTGACCGCCTGGGCCTTGAGGGCCTCGAGCGGCGAGGACGCCGGCATCTCGCTGGGGACGAGCCCGCGCAGGAGCTCCTCGAGCGGGACCCCGTGGATGGCGGCGATCCCCCCGTGCGCGTCCAGCGTGACGAACAGTCGGCCTCCGTAGGCCCTGTCCTCGCGCGCCCGGCCGCGAGGACCGCGATCGTGCTCGACGCCCTCGACGAGGAACCCGGCGTCTCCCGCGACGTCCAGCCACAGCGCCGCGTCCGCCTCGCCGAGCGGCGCGCCGCCCTCGCCGCGGAGCTCGAGCGTCCCGCGCGGCCGGGCGACCACCTCTGCGCTCAGCGCCGGCTGCTCCCCGAACCGCTCGCGCAGCGACGCGCCGGTCGCCCGCGCCGCCTCGAGCGAGCCGTCTCCCTCGGCGACGAGGAGCTCGCGGCGCGCGTCCACCACCCGGCCGCCGACGCCGTACACCGTGCCGGTCACGCGGGAGCGCACCGGCACACCTCGCGCCGCCCAGGTGCGCCGCGCCTCGTCCAGCGCGGCACGCGCCGCGAGCGGCGCCTCCGCGAGCAGGGCGTGGTGAACGACGATCGCGGGCGCCGCCTCGCGCGCGCGGACCGTGAGCCGGGCACCGGCAGGGACCTCGACGACGGTCCCCCCTCGCAGCGTGATCCGCCCGGGGGCGCGGGCGCGGAACGCGATCTCGCGCTGCCCCTCCATCAGCCGGATCGTGACGAGCGGCTCGCCGTCTCGCGTGAACGCGAGGCGGTGGGCCCAGAGGAGCTCGAGGGGATCGGCGAGATCGGCCGCGGGAGGGGGAGCGAGGGGAGCGGGCGCCGGAGGCGGGATGGCGGTCGGGGTCGGGGTCGGGGTCGAGGTCGAGGTCGGGGTGGGGGTCGGGGTCGAGGTAGGGGTCGAGGTCAGGGCCGGGGCGGGGGTGGAGATCGACGGCGACGGCGACGGCGAGGTCGAGCTCGGGGCGTGCTCCACCCTCCCCGTGCCTCCCACCTCGTTCCGCCCGATCGCGCACGCGAGCAGCGCGGCGACGGCGAACCCCAGGGCTCCGCGGCTCCTCACGACGCGAGCCGCGCGTCCTTCTCGGCCGCCAGCGCCTCCAGCGACGCGGCGGCGGCGGCCCGCGCCTCCGGGGCAGCGCCGGGATCGCGGAGGAGCGCAGCGGCCCGCGCGAGCTCCTCGCGCTCTCGAGCCTCGCGCTCGCGGATGGCGTCCACCATCGCGCCGACGTCCACCGCGAGATCGACGAGCAGGTCGCGAGCGCGCAGGGGCCGGACCGGCGCGAGCCGGCCTGCGGCGACGTCGCGACAGGCGCGGCTCAGGACGAGCGCGGGGCCGGCGATCCGGTGCGTCACCACCACCGCAGCCGCGAGGAGGCACGGCAGCACGGCGGCGAGCACGACGGCCACGAGGCCGATGCGTCCTCGGTCCTCCGCCGCGAGCGCCTGCGCGAGGGACTCGCCGGCGAGCGGATCGCCGAGGGCCACGACCCGGCTCGTCTCGCGATACGCCGTCCAGAGGAGCCAGCCCAGGCCGGCCGAGAGCGCGACCGCCACGGCGAGGAGGTAGCTCGCGAGCCGGAGCTGCAGCGCGCCGTCGAGGAGATAGTTGCGGAACCGCCGGCGCGGGGGCTCTGCGGGAGGAGCCAAAGGCTCGGGCGCGGCCGGCGCTGGCGCCGCGCCAGGTGAGGGCGGCGGGACGGGACTCTGCCGGCCGGACGCGGATTCCATCCCTTCGGTTTACCTCCCCCCGAGCCGCGCCGCGAGATCCTCGCACAGCGCCCGGGCGGCGGCGTCGAGGGCCCGGGCGGCGTAGGAGGCGATCTTCGCCTCGGGGATCGCCCCCGCCGCGGAGAGGCGCGCGCCGCTCTCGAGCATCGCCGCCATGCGCCCATCGCCGTCGACGGCGACGAGCGCCGCCTTGACGGCGACGATCGTCCGCACGGCGTCCGAGTCCACGTCGACCCGCAGCACCGTCGGCTTCAGCACCATCCCGCCGCGTTCGAGGACCTCCCAGCCGTGCGCCGCGAGGTGCCGCGCGATCGCTGCGCGGAGCGCGTCCCGGGCCGCGGCCCCGCCGGCGCTCCCGCCGGGCTCGTCGATCGAGAACGCGAGGCCGAGCACGTCGAGGGCGCGGACGACCGCGGCCCGCACGGCCGGATCCGCGTCCGAGCGGCGCGCCGCCTCGAGCGCCCGGCGTGCCCCTCCGCCCCCGACCCTGCCCAGCGCGCCGGCCGCGGCGATGCGGACCGCGGGCGCGGCGTCGGACGCGAGCGCCGCGGCGAGCAGCGGGACGGCCTCCGCTTCGCCGCGCTGGCCGAGCACGATCGCCGCCTGAGCGCGGACCTTCACCGAGCCGTCCTCGCGGAGCGCGCGGGCGGCGTCGTCGTGGGAGTCGGCGCGGGCGACCGCGGTGAGCGCGAGGAGGACTGCGCAGACTGCGATCCGTGGCATGCGCGCGCGAGTGTACGCTCGCGCCCTGCCGCCGCCAGGGCGATTTCGCCGCCTACCTGCGCACCCTCAGTCCTACAGGACCGCCCGCGAGTCGCCTGAAGGCCTGGTGCAGGTGATGGGTGAGCGGCCCGGGGCGCCCGGCGCCGACGGGGCTGTCCCCGAGCCGTGTGACGGGGAGGATCTCCCGGACGGTGGAGGTGATGAAGAGCTCGTCCGCGCGCTCCAGGTCTTCCGGTCGGAGCGGCACCTCCTCGACGGGGACGCCCTCGGCTCGCGCGAGCCGGAGCACCACCGCCCGCGTCACGCCCTCGAGGATCCCGGACGCGATGGGCGGGGTGAGCAGCCGGCCCCCGGCCACCGCGAAGACGTTGGAGGACGAGCCCTCCGTCACGAACCCCGCGTCGTCGAGCAGCAGCGCCTCCTGCGCGCCGGCCGCGCGTGCCTCCCGGACGGCGAGCACGTGCGTCAAATGGGCGCCCGTCTTCGCGGAGGGGTCCACCGCCTGCGGGGAGGCGCGCCGAACTCCCACGACCGCCGCCGGGATCCCGTCCGCGTAGGCCCGCGCCGGCGGTCCGACGAGCGGCTGCACGATCACGATGGCGAGCGGATCGACGGCGAGCGCCGGATCGAGCCCGATCTCCCCTGCCCCGCGCGTCATCACCACGCGGACGTACCGCTCGCCCGCGTTCCACGGCGCCGCGTCCGGCTCCGGCGCGTCCGCTCCGCGCGCGGCGGCGAGGGTGCGATCGATCTCCGCGGCCGTCCGTTGCGCGTCCCAGCGCGGCGAGAGCCCGATGCGGGCCGCGGAGTGCGCGAGCCGGGCGAGGTGGGCCTCGCGCTCGAACGGGCGGCCGCCGTAGGTCCGGATCACCTCGTAGACGCTGTCGCCGTACAGGAAGCCGCGGTCGAACACCGAGACCCTCGCCTCCGCGGGGGCGACGAGGGAGCCGTCGAGGTTCACGAGCGTCCGCATGCCCCTGTTCTAGCGGAGAAGCGCGCGCCCGGCGCGCCGGGGTGTGGACCGCACGAGTCGCTCGACCGCGCGGGCGCCCCCTACGGATCCGGCCCGAATTCTTGACCCTGGGATCCCCCGGCGATATCCCGGGAAATCGATGGATGCCGCGGTCGAGTGCACTCACTGCAAGGTCGTGATGACGAGCTGGTCGGCTCCGGCCAGCCAGATCCGCTACTTCCAGTGCCCGTTCTGCGCGCGGACGCACTCCTCGCTCTACGGCGAGGTGTTCCGGCGGCGCGCAGGGGCGCGGGTGATCGACGCGCCCGCCCGGGCCTCCGCGCCTGCCGAGATCCCGATGGCGAGCGCCGAGGACATCCGCTGGGCCCGCGTGAAGGCGACCGCCGCCCAGTGGTTCGCGCGGGTGGAGGCGGACGAGCGCGCCTGCGCGCCGCGCGCCGCGCCCGTGACGCGAGTCCCCGCTAGACCCGCCCCTGCCGCTCCCGCGGCAGCCCGTGCTCGCATGGCCGTGGCCGCCGGCACGAAGCGCAAGCCCTGACCTCCGCGCGCTGGGCGAGGCCGCGACCCTCCGCGCAACCGCGGGACGGCGTCCTCATCCCGCACCCCCGAAGGGCGCCTCGGATCCCATCGCCCGGGCGAGCTCTGCCTCGGCCTCCGCGAGCTCCGCGAGCGCCTCCACGTGCTCCCGCCTCGCCTCGACGGCGCCACGCCGGATGAGCAGCAGCTCGGCGACCCCGATCTTTCCGGCGTCGTAAGCCTTCGTCGCGAGCGTGACGTTCGCCGCGGCGCCGGCGAGGGCCTCGCCCTCGAACGCCTGAGCGGCCTCCGCGGCGGTCTCGAGCCGCGAGACGGCCAGCCGCACCTCCTCACGGACGCGCCGCTCCGCCGCTGCGACCTCGGCCTCGGCCCGCGCCACGCGGGCCGAGGCGAGGCCTCGCCCGCCCTGGTTACGGTTGAAGACCGGCAGCTCGAACGTGAGCGTCCCGAGGACCACGTCGGCCCCCTCCTCGCGGGAGTACCTTCCGCCGATCGCCGGAGCGGGAAGCGACTCGCGTCGCGCGAGCCGCACCTCGCTCTCGGCCGCGGCGAGCTCGCGCCGCGCCGCGACGAGATCCGTCCGGGCGGACAGCGCCCGGTTCACGAGGCCCTCGGTGTCGAGGGGGGCGGCGCGGATCGCCCGCGGCAGCGCGCCGGCGAGCTCGAGCGGCGCGCCCGGCTCGCTGCCGAGCAGCGTCCGCAGCTCGGACAGCGCGGACGCTTGTCGCCGAGACGCCACCGCGACCGCTCGCGCCGCGCGTGCTCCCTCCACGCGCGCCGCGTTCACCTCGAGCTGCGTCGTCGCGCCGAGCTCGAAACGCCGCTCGACCGCGTGCACGGCGTCACGGGCGACCGTGAGGTCCTCACGTGCGAGCGCGATCAGCCGCTCGGCCGCGAGCACGCGTGCGAACGAGGCGCGGACCTCGGACGCGAGCCCGACGCGTCGCGCCGCGAGGCGCGCCTCGGACACGTCCCGCTCCGCCGACGTCACGTCGATCCGCGCGCCGCGCTGACCGAAGAGCTCGACGCGCTGCGAGACTGCGACCTCGACGTCGGTCGTGCGCCGGTCGCCCCGGCTCCGTGGGCCGGCGGCCGCCGAGATCTCCGGGTTGGCTCGAAGCGGGAGCTCCGCGTCGGCGAGCCGCGCGCGGGCCGCCCGGGCCTCCGCGGCGAGCCCGGCGAGCTCCGGGTTCCGCTCCAGCGCGATCGCGACCGCGCGCTCGCTCGTGAGGGGTTCCGCCCCTGCCGCCGACGCCAGGCAGACGGCCGCCGCGGCGGCGATGTTCTTCGCGTTCACGCCCGCTCCTCCCGTGCCGCCGAAAGCCCGGATCGTTCGGGCTCGCGCTCCGGGTCCAGGTCCTCCTCTCGCTCACCGCGCTCCGCGTCGCCCTTCGCCCGCAGCGCGGTGAACAGGACGGGCATCACGAGCAGCGTGAGCGCGGTGGACGACAGGACGCCGCCTATCACGACCGTCGCGAGCGGTCGCTGGACCTCGGCGCCCGGTCCCGTCGCGAGCGCCATGGGGATGAACCCGAGCGATGCCACCGACGCGGTCATGAGCACCGGCCGAAGCCGGGAGATCGCCGCCTCGCGTACCGCCTCGAGGAGCGCGACGCCCCGGTCGAGCAGCTGCCGGACACGCGAGACGAGCACGAGCCCATTCAGCACCGCGACGCCGAACAGCGCCACGAACCCGACCGCCGCCGAGATCGAGAACGGCAGCCCGCGCGCGGTCAGCGCCAGGATGCCTCCGACGAGGGCGAAGGGTACGCCGCTGAAGATGCGGAGCGTGTCGAGCAGGCGCCCGCTCGAGGCGTGGATCAAGAGGAACACCAGCGCGAGCGCGATCGGCACCACGACGAGGAGCCGCGTGCGGGCGCGCTCCAGGTTCGTGAACTGCCCGCCGAAGCGCACGAAGTAGCCGTCGGGCAGCTCCACCCGCTCGCCGATCGCCTGCCGGGCCGCCGCCACGAAGGACCCGAGATCGCGGCCGTGCACGTTCGCCTGGACCACCACGCGCCGCTTGCCCCACTCCCGCTGGATGGTCGTCGGGCCCGAGTGCTCCTCGACGTGCGTGAGCCGCGAGAGCGGGATCCGCTCGCCGGCGGGGCCCGGCACCTGCACGGCCCCCAGCGCCTCGGGATCCCGGAACTCCTCCGGGAGGCGGACGCCGAGCGCGAAGCGGCGGTCCCCCTCGCGGATCTCTCCCACGTGGCGGATCCCGACCGCCTCCGTGGCGTCGAGCACGCTGCGGGCGGTGATCCCGTACCGGGCGATGGCGTCGCGGTCCACGGTGACCTGGAGCACGGGCTGCCCGGTCACCTGCTCCACCGTCACGTCCGCGGCCCCGGGGATGCCCCTCAGCACCGTCTCGACCTCGCGTGCCTTCGCGCGAAGGAGGTCGAGATCGTCGCCGAACAGCTTCACGCCCAGGTCGCTGCGGATGCCGGCGACCATCTCGTTGAGCCGCATCTCGATGGGCTGCGTGAAGGCGAGCCGCTCGCCCGGGAGGCCCTCGAGCTCCTTTCGCATCGCCTCGACGAGCTCGGCTTGCGTGTGCGCGCGCTTCCAGCGCTCCCGCGGGCGGAGCGCCACGAACACGTCGGACAGCTCGACGCCCATCGGATCCGTCGCGACCTCCGGCGTGCCGGTGCGTGTCCAGACGCGCTCCGCCTCGTCCGGGAACTTCGCCAGGATCACCTGCTCGATCCGCTCGCCCATGCGGACGGACTCGTCGAGCGAGACCTCGGCGAGGCGCGCGACGTTCACGACGATCGTCCCCTCCGACAGGCGCGGCACGAACTCGCTCCCGAGCCGGAGCGCGCCGATCGCCGCCAGCGCGACGACCGCCGCGGCGCCGCCGAGTACCCACCGTGAGTGCGCCATCGTCCACGCGAGGATCGGCGCGTACGTCCGCTTCAGCCATCCCACCCACCTCGGCTCCGGGTGGGCACCCCTGCGAAGCGCCAGCGACGCGAGCACCGGCGCGAGCGTCATCGACAGGAGGACGGAGCCGAGCAGCGCGAGCACGACGGTGAGCGCCATCGGCCGGAACAGCTTCCCCTCGACGCCCTCGAGCGTGAGGATCGGCAGGTACACGAGCGCGATGATGAGCTCACCGAAGAGCGTCGGCTTGCGCACCTCGACGGCCGCGTCGCGCACGACCTCGCTGACCGTGCGCCGCCCGCCCTCCATTCCCAGGCGCCGCTCGGCGTTCTCGACCAGGATCACGGAGCTGTCCACGACGAGCCCGAAGTCGATCGCGCCGAGAGACATGAGCGTCCCGGCGACGCCGAACCGCAGCATCCCCGTGAACGCGAAGAGCAGGGAGAGCGGGATGGCGCTCGCCACGATCAGCCCTGCGCGGAGGTTCCCGAGGAACGCGAACAGCACCGCCACGACGAGGAGCGCCCCCTCGAGCAGGTTGTTCCGGACCGTCCGCAGCACGAGGTCCACGAGCTCGGTGCGCTCGTAGACCGGCTCGGCCGTGATTCCGGCAGGGAGGCTCTTCTGGAGGTCCGCGAGGCGCGCCGCGAGCGCCTTCGTGACCTCGTGGCTGTTCTCGTGGACGAGCATGAAGCCGAGCCCGAGCACGGCCTCGCCCTCGCCGTCCGCCGTGACGGCCGCGCGGCGGATCTCGTGCCCGACCTCGACGCGGGCGACGTCGCGGATCCGCACGGGCACGCCGTCGTGCGCGGCGACGACCACGCCTTCGACGTCGCGCCCGTCCGTGAGCGCGCCGACGCCCAGCACGAGGCGGCTCGTCCCGCCGCGATCGAGGACGCCGCCGCCGACGTTCGCGTTGTTCTTCTCGAGCGCCTCGTAGACGTCGCCGAGCGACAGGTCGAACTTCTGGAGGCGGCGCGGATCGACGACGACGTGCCACTGCTTCTCGTTGCCGCCCCAGGCGTTCACCTCGGCCACCCCGGGGACGCTCCGGAGCTGGGGCGCCACGATCCAGTCGTGCGCGGTCCGGATCTCCTCGAGCGACCTGCCCTTCCCCTTCACGAGATAGTGGAAGACCTCGCCGAGACCGGTCGCGACCGGCCCGAGCGCCGGCCGTTCGATGCCCGCGGGGAGCTCGAGCCGGGAGAGTCGCTCCGAGACCTGCTGCCGGGCGAACCACAGGTCCGTGCCGTCCTCGAACTGGACGGTGATCTGCGAGAGCCCGAACTTCGAGATGGAGCGGAGGTCCTCGACCTTCGGCAGCCCCGCGAGCACCTGCTCTACGGGGATCGTGAGCTGCCGCTCGACCTCGAGCGGCGCCAGGGCGGGCGCGACCGTGTTCACCTGCACCTGCACGGGCGTCGTGTCCGGGAAGGCGTCCATGGGGAGCGCGCGGAACGAGAGCACCCCGGCGACGACGATCGCGATCCAGGCGCCGACGACGGCCCGGCGGTGCCCGAGGGACCACTCGATGATTCGCGTGAGCACGGTCGCTCCTAGTCGTCGGCGCAGCCAGCGCCGATGGAGTCCTTCAGGATCTCGGTCTTGAGGACGAACGCGCCGGTCGTGACGACCTCCGAGCCGGGCGCGAGGCCGCCGACGACCTCCACGTCACCGCCGACCCGCGCGCCGAGCCGGACCGCGACGGGGTCGTACTGGCCCGGCGCGGTCCGCACGAACACGAGATCGTGCTCCTGCGCCCGCTGGATCGCGTCGCGCGGGACGAGGAGGGCGCCCCGCGGCGCGGCCACCTCGATGGTGCCGTGCACGAACGCGCCTGCCCGGAGCGCTCGGTCCTGGTTCGGCAGGTCCACGCGGACGCGGACCGTTCGCGTCCGCGGGTCGACCGACGCGGGCACGCGCGCGACGCGCGCCTCGCGGACCTCACCGGACCCGTCGACGCGAACCGTCACCTTCTGGCCTGCGCGGAGCGCTCCCGCGTGCTCCTCGGGGACCTCGAGCACGGCCCAGAGCGTGCGGACGTCCGCGATCTCGACGAGGGAGTCCTCCGGCGAGACCGCCCGTCCCGCGACGGCGGCCCGCGCGACCACGGTCCCATCGAACGGGGCGACGAGCGCGTACCGGCCGCCGCTCCCCGCTGCGCCCGCGCCTGCGGCGCGCAGCTCGGCTCGAGCCGCGTCACGCTCGGCCTCGGCCGCGGCGAGCTCCGTGCGCGCCTGCTCCACGTCGCGTCGCGAGCTGATCCCGTCGCCCACGAGCGACTCCTCACGGGCGAGCGCTGCCCGCGCCGACTGAGCGCGCGCCTCGGCCGCGGCGAGCCTCGACTGCGCCCCGCCGACGGCGCCGGAAGCGAGCACGACGAGCGGCTGGCCTCGGCGGACGTCCTCGCCCACGTCGACCTTCACCTCGACGACGGTCGCCTCGCCGCGCGCGGACAGCCGCGCGAGCTTGTTCTGGTCGAACTCGAGCTGGCCGACCGCCTCGATCCTCGGCGCGAACGGACGCTCCACGACGCGCGTGGTCACGATCCCGGCTTCCCGCTCCAGCTCTGCGGAGGCGAGGCGGATCTTCGTCCCCGGCTCCGGAAACGAGGGGAGCTCGTGCCCGGCGGCCTTCACCTTCTCGGGGTGACAGTACGGGCACACGGACTCGGGATACCCGTGCTCGCGGCAGTAGTCGCCGGCCTGGATGAACTTCGCGATGAGCTGCGGCCGGCACTTCGTGCACATCTCCTCGGGGACCGCGTGCTCCTTGCACCAGGGCAAAGGGCCCGGCGCGGCCTTCGCCGTCGTCTTCGCGGCCGCGAACGTGAGCCCTGGGTTGCACTTCACGCACTGCGACTCGGGGACGCCGTGCTCGTTGCACCAGTCGCCCATCTCCTTGAACGCCGGGATGAGGTCCGGGTTGCACCTCGTGCACAGGTCCGCGGGGACGCCGTGCTCGCAGAGCCTCGGCGCCTCGGCGCTCGCGGCGTGCTCCGCCTTCTCCGAGGTGCCGCCGTGCGGTCCCTCCGCGCCCGGCGCCGTGCGCGTGCAACCTGCCCCGGCGACGACCGCGGCGAGCGCTACCGTCAGGGCGACCCGGGTCACTTCACGCCCTCCTTCGCGAGCTTCGGGTTGCACCGGGCGCACTGGCTCTCGGGCACGCCGTGCTCCCCGCACCAGTCGCCCTTCGCCTTGAACACGGGGACGAGCTTCGGGTTGCACCGCGCGCAGAGCGTCTTCTTCACGCCGTGCTCGCACCTGGCCGCGGTGGAGTCCGTCGCGGCGCGCGCGGCCGCCTCTGCGGCACGGCCCGGGACGGCGAGGGTGAACAGGGTGACCAAGCCGAGCGCGAGGACGATCGTGCGCATGGACTCTTCTCCTTCCGCGCCGTGGGCGCGGCGAGCGGACCGCGCTATCGCGCGGGCGCGTCGTGGACTTTGGACGAAGGACGGGGAAACCCGCTCGAGCGGGCACACTGCTCCCGTGATGGGAGCGCGTCAGGCTCTCGGCGGGTGAAACACGCCGGCCGTCACCATCGGGAGCCGAGGCGACGCTTGCGCGACGACGACGCTGCGCACGATCGTCGCTGCTGCCGGGCCGGGGCACGGCGCGCCGACCACGGCGAGGGATGCATGCACGTTCGCGCAGATGCCCTGGGCGCAGTTTGGCGGACAGTGCTTGCCGTCGAGCGCGCCGTCGCACGCCGCCGCGCAGTCGTCGTCCAGCGCGGCCGTGAGGACCTGAGGGACGCCCGACGTGAACACGCCGACGGCGACGAGGACGAGCACACGCAGGAGGCGCATGCTCACCGCGTCCTTTCGAGCGCGGTCTCGAGCGCTTCCCGGACCCACGCGTCGGCGAGGCTGTAGTACGCGAGCTTGCCGTCCATCCGGAACTTCACGAGGCCGAGCCTGCGGAGGAGCTGCAGCTGCTGCGAGGTGGCGGGCATCGAGCGCCCCGCGACCTTCGAGAGATCGCAGACGCACAGCTCGGCGCGGCAGAGCGCGTGCAGGATGCGGACCCGGGTGGGATCGGAGAGCGCCGAGAACCGCTCGGCGACCTGCAAGATGGCCGCGTCGTCCGGGGCTGCGGCGCGAACCGCGGCGACCCTGCGCGCGTCCACGCACACCACCGCGCACTCACCCGACGCGTCGAGGCGCGGGGGACGGGCACGGCGGGGTCGGGCGGAAGTCACTTCCACGACTTCGAAACTACGAAATCGGCTCCGCTCGGTCAAGCGGCCGTGGAGTCGACGTCAGCGCAGCGTCTTCAGGAACAGGAGCAGATCGTCCCAATCCTGCCCGCTCAGCTGCCAGCGCGGCATCCGGGGGTCGAGCGTCTCGCCGTCGGCGCCGACGCCCTCGGCGACCGCGCGGCGGATGAGCTCGTCCGTATACGTGGGGCCTCGAGTGCCGTCGGGCTCGCGCAGGCCGGACGGGTCCGTGAGGTTCGGGTACGTGATGTTCGGCGTCGTGAACATCATGGTGCGGAGGCCATGCCCGTCGGACCCGTGACAGCCTGCGCAGCCGCTCCTGGTCATCATCATCATCCCGAAGCCGCCGCTGCGGACGATCGGCTGTCCGTCAGCGCCGATCCCCCAGTCGAAGATGCGCTCGCCGAGAGCGACGGGATCGCCGCTCGGGCCGGGGACGACGCCGGGGCCCCCGCCGCATCCGTTCGCCATCGGTCCCCAGCCGTAGCCGTAGCCGTCGAGACCGCTCATCATCTGTCCGCACCGCGCGTAGACGTGCGCGGAGTACGAGGCCATGACGTCCGCGTGACGGAAGGCCTCCGCCTGGTCGTCGGTCAGGCTCGAGAAGGTGCACGCGACGCGGCGGTGCGCGTCGAGCTCGGCGAGCATCGCGCTCGCGACGCAGCTCATGTCCACGTACGCGACGCCGTCGTGCGCACCGATGAAGCCGTCCATCGCGCCGCTCAGCTGGACCATCTGCGAGATCCACGGACGCACCTGCGCGTCGTAGGCGTCGTGCGCCGCCGAGCAACCCGTGACCGTCATCGCGGAAGCGCCCATCGTCGCGCGATAGGAAAGCGCCGCCGACTGCACGCGCGCCGTCAGGTCCTGGTAATCCGCTATCTGCGTCCTGTCGGCCGTCGTCGAGCTGTTGCTCGGGTTCGTCGACGAGCCCCCGCAGGCGATGACGGCGAGCAGGCCTGCGCTCGCAAAGGCAAGGATTCCGATCCGCATGTCGACGCTCGCGTGGCTCGGGGTTGAACGCCGGGGTGAAGCAACACGCGCGCCTCACCACGCCAGCAAGCGATCCGGGACGTGCGCCACCCACCAGGGGTGCGCAAGCGATGCGGAAGGCGCCCATTCGCGTGCACACATCGCGCTCGCAATTCCCGGGCACGCGGCTCGGTGACGGCGCGAGCAGCGTTCTCCAGAGTCGTCCACGGTCTCAGAGAGCGGACGCCACGCCGGGCGCATCCCGGTCAGGCGGCGGCCGGCTGCGCGGGGGCGCCAGTCACGTGACGCCGATGACCGCCGCAGAGAAGAGCGCGCTCATCGACTCGCGACTCGGGCAAGCGACGTCCACGGGGCGCACCCGCCGGCTGCGAGCCTCGTCCGGTCCCGCTGCTCCACGAGCGCCTCCCGCGGCGCTCAACTCGTGCAGCGTTCCTCGCCGGCCACGTGGTATCAAGCGACGCGACACACGGGGGCGAGTCACCGGATCATGGCCGGGGTTCCGGCGCGACCGCGTGCCACGGACGTGAAGGAGGGCGATGCATCGCCCGGCGTGATTAGCTAAGAAGTGCGGAGCCTCGAGGCGCTAGCTCAACTGGCAGAGCATCGGCCTTTTAAGCCGGTGGTTCTGGGTTCGATTCCCAGGCGCCTCATTAGCCGCAGCGACCTGAGCGAGAGCCGGCAGCTGGTCGAGCACCGACCGAAGGGCGCCGGCGCCGCTCCGTGGTGAACGCGACGTGCGGAACGCGAGATCAGCCCACGATCGACCCGCGCCGGCAGTACGCGTAGCGGGTGCGCCGGGCCGCCCCGCGGCCGTGTTCACGCCGCCTGCCCCGGACCTCGCCGGACGGATCGATCTCTGCTGGTCCGCCGTGGGCGCCGGCCCCGGCACGACTCGCCACGAGTTCTTCCCCGACGCCGGCGTGCACCTCGTCTTGCGGCGGTCCGAGACCGGGTCCCGGCTGGTGCTGCTCGGGCCCGCGACCGAGCGGGCCACGATCGAGCGCGCCGCCGGCGCCGAGTACCTCGGGATCCGCTTCCGCGCCGGTCAGGCTCCCCGCCTCGCCGACGTCCGCGCCTCGGAGCTCACCGACGGCTGCGTCGAGCTCGACCGGCTCGCGGGCGAGCCGCTCGAGGTGATCGCCGAACGGCTCGGCGCGCTGCCGGACCTCGCCTCGCGGCAGCGCGCGCTCGAGGCGCTCGTGCGGCGGGCGGCGCGACCGCTCGTGGAGGACGAGCGGTGCCGGCAGGCCGCGCTCCTCCTCGAGGCCCGTGGCGGACGGGTCAGGGTGGACGCGCTCGCCGCCGCCGTCGGCCTCCACGTCCGCAGCCTGGAGCGGCTGTTCCTGGACGCCTTCGGGATGACGCCGAAGCGCGTGGCGCGGCTCGTCCGCCTCCGCCACGTGCTGGGCGCGCTCCACGCCGGCGGGTACGGGAACCTGGCCGACCTCGCCCATGCGTGCGGCTACGCGGACCAGCCGCACCTCGTCCATGACTTCAAGGCGCTGACGGGTCGGCTCCCCGCCGACGACGACGCCGCTCGCAGCCGGACGCTCGCGCGCAGCGACACGCGGGTCGTCCACCGCGTGAGACCGTAGCGCGCGGATCGCCGGGGCGGCGTGTCGCATTTCCACAAGACGGCGCCGCCCGGGCCGCGCTACGAACGGCGCGCACCCCAGGGAGGACGCCATGCGCGCGGAACGTGAGCTCGAATCGAACGCAGGACGGGCGGCGGCGGCTGACGGCTCACCGCGCGTGGTGAGCACGCGGCGCGGGCCCGTCGAGTGCGCCATCTCGGGCGAGGGTCCAGCGGTGCTATCGCTCCACGGCGCGATGGGCGGCCACGACCAAGGGCTCATCCTCGCGCGGACGATCGGCGCGCCGGGGTTCCGGTACGTCGCGCCCTCGCGCCCGGGGTACCTCGGCACGCCGCTCTCCGCCGGCCGGACGCTGGCCGAGCAGGCCGATCTCTACCGCGACCTGCTCGACGCGCTCGGCGTCGAGCGCGCCGCCGTGATGGCCGTCTCGGGGGGCGGCCCGTCCGCCCTCCAGTTCGCGCTCAGCCACCCCGATCGCTGCTGGGGCCTCGTGATCGTGTCGTCCGTCTGCCGGCGCGTCGAGCAGGGCCTGCCGCTCGCGTGGTACGTCATGAAGCTGACCGCGCGCTGCGGCCCGCTCGCCGCCGCGATGCGCCGGAAGGCGGAGCGGGATCCGGAGGCGTCCGCGCGCCGGTCGATCCGGGACCCGGCGGTGCGCGCGCGGACGCTCGGCGATCCCGAAGCAGGCCCGCTGCTCAGGGAGCTGCAGCTCAGCACGATGGATCGGATGGCGCTCCGCATGCCCGGCACGGAGCTCGACGTCGCCGCCACGCGCAGCGACCTGTCGTTCCCGCTCGAGCGGATCGCGGCCCCTCTCCTGGTCGTGCACGGGACGCGGGACAGCGCGGCGCCGTTCGCGCAAGGCCAGGAGCTCGCGGCAAGGGTCCCGGGCGCGGAGCTGCTCGAGATCGAGGGCGGCGAGCACGTCGCCATCTTCACGCATCGCGATCTCGTGCGCGCGCGGGTCGCGCGGTTCCTCGCGGCGCACGCGCCGCCGGTGGGCTCGAAGGAGAGCTGATACCCTTCCCCTCCCTCCTCAGTGCGCCCCGAGCCGTCTGGCGCCCCACCCTGCGAGGGCGACGGCCGCCAGCGAGGCGAGGATCGCGCCGCGCCGGAGCTGCAGCCACATCGACAGGCTCGTCGCGTGCGCCTCGCGATCGAACTCGCCGCGCGCGCCCGGATCGCCCGGGACGGGCGCGTCGACGTCGTCGGGCCGACCCGGCTCCGGCGGGAAGTCGGCCTGCTGGGCGCGGTAGCCGATCCGCCCGAGGTAGCGATCGAGCAGGCCGGGGATGACGAACTGGCCGAGGATCGCCCGCGCGGTCGGCCAGCCGAGCCAGAGCTCCCGCACCGGGCGGCGCGCCACGCGGAGCACCGCGCGAGCGATGAGCTCGGGCTGGTAGATGGGCGGCACGGGCTTCGGGTGCCCGGGTAGCCGCGTGCGGACGAGGTCGAACTGCGCGGTGTTCACGGCAGGGAGATGGATCATCGAGAGCTTCACGCGCGAGCGGTCGTGGTGGAGCTCGCAGCGGAGGGCGTCGGTGAAGCCCCGCGCCGCGGCCTTGGCGGCGCAGTAGGCGCTCTGGAGCGGGATGGACCGGTAGGCGAGCGCCGAGCCGATCTGGATCACGTGCCCGCGGTCGCGCGGGAGCATGTGCCGGAGCGCGGCGCGCGTGCCGTGGACGACGCCGAGGTAGGTGACCTCGGTGACTCTCCGGTACTCGTCTGCGGTCATCTCCATCACCGGGGAGAAGACGCTGACCATCGCGTCGTTGACCCAGAGATCGACCGCGCCCCACTCGCCGACCACGGCGTCCGCCGCCGCCTGGACCGCCCGATCGTCCGCCACGTCCGCCACCAGGACCAGCGCCTCGCCGCCGGCGGCGCGGATCTCGGCCGCCGCGTTCTCGAGCGCCTCGCTCCCGCGCGCGAGCAGCCCCACCCGCGCGCCCTCCGCGCCGAACGCCCGCGCGATGGCGCGGCCGAGCCCGGCGGCGGCCCCGGTGACGACGACCACCCTCCCCGCGAACCTGCGGCTCACCCCTCGCTCCCGCGCCTCGGCGGGCGCCGGGGGGCGGGATGGTGCGGGTGCTCCACCGGCTCACCCTTCCGGTTCTCGACCTCCTCGTCCCGGGGCTCGAGCGCTCCCTCGGGCGGGTAACCCGGCGAGCCGTCCCCCAGGATGCGCGGCGTCCCATCGTCGAAGCCGGGCGGCTTCGGTCCCGGCCCGCCCGCGAGCCCCGGCTCGGTGCCCAGCTCGTCCTTCGGTGTCCGTTCTTCCGCCATCGAAAGTCCCCCTTCCCTTTCAAGGTGGGGAGTCCGTGCCGCCCGCGCGATGTCACGGCAGGCGGAGATCCAGCACGATCGGCTGATGGTCGGACGCGCGGGCGACGTCGGTCCCGTGCACCACCTCCGCGCGCACGACCGCGCCCGCGTGCCCCCGCGCGACGAGCAGCGCGTCCAGCCGCTCGGCGGCCACGCCCGTGGACCAGGTCGTCGCCTCGGCAGGCAGCGGATCGAGGTACGAGCCGTCGGCGGCGAGCGGCCCGAGGGCGGGCGCCGTGGGCGGGTCGTTGAGATCGCCGCCGGCGAGCACGACCACGTCCGGATCCGCCATGGCGAGCGCGTCGGCGATCTCGCGCATGCGCGCCGCCTGGGCCGCGCGACGGGTGCCGTCGTCCGAGAGGCGCGAGCTGAGGTGGCTCATGACGATCGCGAGCCGCGTGGCGCCCGCGGCGAGGTGGACCTCCACGCAGTCGCGCGGCCAGAGCACGCGGCCCGCCGCGTCGCGCTCCCCGGCGTGGCTCACGTAGCGCGAGATCGGCCGGCGCGAGAGCGCCGCGACGTCGATGCCCCGCGGGTCGTTGCCCTCGACGAGCCGCGCGACCTCGTATCCCGCGCCCGCAGCGAGCGCCTCGAGCAGCGCGAGGTTCTCGATCTCCTGCAGCAGCACCACGTCGGCGTCGAGGCGAGCGAGCACCGCCGCGAGCGCGCCGAGCTTCGCCTCCACCTCTGCGGGCGAGGGCACCTCGTCCTCCGCGCCGGGCGGCAGGAGGCGGTCCTCGGCGTCGAAGAGATCGTGGACGTTCCAGGTGACGATCCGCACCGCCCGCGCCTCGGGCGCACGCGCGGGGACGTCGAGCAGGGGCTGGCAGCCGGTGAGGAGCGCCGCGGCGAGCGCGGCCAGAGGGCGTCGCATGCGGCGCCCCCGTGCAAGCGCGGCGCCCCGACAGCGCCGCGCTCGCGGGGCGCCGGAGTCGGGCTCGGGCCGCGCTGCGGGCTTACCGTGCGCGCGACGGCCGGGGAGGCACCGAGCTCGCGCGGGTTGCGGGCGAGGCGCATGCCGCGCCCCGCCGCCGGCCCGCGCTCACCCTGGCGACCGTCTCTCCCGGTGCGGGTCGGCCCGCCCGGCGAGCCTCTGCTTGACAGGACCCGCATCCGCTTTTAAAGATGGCGTCCGTTATAGCGGAAACCCGCGCCGGGACCGCTCGCGAGAGGACACGGGATGCGCATCGCGGACGACGTGACGAAGCTCATCGGCAACACGCCGCTCGTGCGGCTCAACCGGGTGATGGACGGCGCGCGCGCCAACGTCGCCGCCAAGCTCGAGAGCTTCAACCCGTGCTCGTCGGTGAAGGACCGGATCGGCGTCGCGATGATCGAGGCGGCCGAGCGCGACGGGCGCATCAAGCCCGACACCATCCTCCTCGAGCCCACGAGCGGCAACACCGGCATCGGCCTCGCCTTCGCGGCCGCGGCGAAGGGCATCCCCATCGTGCTCACGATGCCGGAGACGATGAGCATCGAGCGGCGCAAGCTCCTGCTCGCGCTCGGCGCGAAGCTCGTCCTCACGCCCGGGCCGGAGGGCATGAAGGGCGCCATCAAGAAGGCGGAGGACCTCGCCGCCGAGGACCCGCGGTACCTCGTCCTGCAGCAGTTCGAGAACCCGGCGAACCCCGAGATCCACCGCCGCACCACCGCCGAGGAGATCTGGCGCGACACCGACGGCCGCATCGACATCCTCGTGGCCGGCACGGGCACGGGCGGCACGGTCACCGGCTGCGCCGAGGTCCTGAAGGCGCGGAAGCCGGGGATCCGCATCGTCGCCGCCGAGCCGGCGGACTCGCCGGTGCTCTCCGGCGGCAAGGCCGGGCCGCACAAGATCCAGGGCTGGGGCCCGGGGTTCGTGCCGAAGGTCCTCAACGTGAACCTCATCGACGAGGTGATCACGGTCGGGAACGATCCGGCCGGGGAGATGGCGCGGCGCCTCTGCCGCGAGGAGGGCATCCTCTCCGGAATCTCCTGCGGCGGCGCCGCCTGGGCGGCGCGCGAGGTGGCCCGCCGGCCGGAGAATGCCGGCAAGCTCGTCGTCGTGGTGCTGCCGGACACGGGCGAGCGCTACCTGTCGACCTGGCTGTTCGAGGAAGGCGCCCGCTGACACCTTGCGCGCCGCGTCGGGGCGCCGCCGCCCCGACGCGCTCCGGCTCCGGGTACGCTTCCCGCGTGTCGCGTTGCGGGCCGAACGGCCGCCCCCTACCTTCCAGGGAGAAGGGCGCTCCTGCGCCGCCCGGAGGCTAGGCCGCCAAATGACGCACGCGTCGCGCGAGGAGCTCCGCGCCGAGTTCACGGGGCGCATCCCGAGCACCTACTCGCCCACGCTGCACCTGTTGCTGCCGAGCCTCGGCGGCCTCGCGCTCGCTGCCCTCGCCCTCTCGCGCGTCGAGGGCCTGACCGCCTGGCAGCTCCTGCTCGTCCCGGTCTTCTTCGCCTTCGGCAACGCCGTCGAGTGGCACGTGCACCGCGGGCTCCTGCACCGGCGCGTGCGCTGGCTCGAGGTCTTCTACACGCGCCACACGCCGCAGCACCACGCCGTGTTCGTCGGCCAGGACATGGCGCTCCGCAGCGCGAAGGAGCTGAAGCTCGTGCTCCTCCCCGCGTACGCGGTGTTCGGCATCGCGATCCTCACCTCGCCGATGGCGCTCCTGTTCCTCTGGCTCCGCCAGCCGAACCTCGCCGCGCTGTGGGTCGCGACGGTCGTCCTTTACGTGCTCTCGTACGAGTGGCTCCACCTCGCCTATCACCTGCCCGAGGAGAGCCCCATCGGCCGCACCCGCGCGATCGGCTACCTGCGCCGCCACCACCAGCTGCACCACGCGACGAGCCTCATGCAGCGCTGGAACTTCAACGTGACGTTCCCGCTCTGGGACCACGTCCGCGGGACCGTCTACCGCCCGCGCGGCGCACCGGCGCACCCCGCCGCCGCCCGTCGCGTCTGAACCGACGCCCGGCGAGCGCCGACCCTTTGACAGACGCCGCCTTGTCGGGTACTAGACCGCCCGACCCCATCGTCTAGAGGCCCAGGACTCGGCCCTTTCAAGGCCGCAACCGGGGTTCGAATCCCCGTGGGGTCACTCACCATCCATCGATTCCGACCCGGGTTTACGGAGACGCGCCTTTCTGCGCCTCCGTTGCCCGAGTCGTCGTTCGTCGGACGCGCGTAGAGGGTGTTCCCGGCGGACGGCCGCACAGCGACATCCCGCGGAGCGCTTGCCACCGCCGCGCCCGCCCGAAGTCACTGCGCCTCGTGACAGACCGCCTCGATGTTGTGACCGTCAGGATCGAGCACATAGGCGCCGTAGTAGTTCGGGTGGTAGTGCGGCCTCAGGCCCGGCGCCCCGTTGTCCCTGCCGCCTGCTGCGATGGCCGCCTTGTGGAAGGCATCGACCGCTGCACGCGAGGACACGCGAAATGCGATGTGGATGGGCGGTGTGATCGCATCGCCCTGGCTGATCCAGAAATCGGATCCGTCGGCATGACAGAAGCCGGCGGTCAGCGCATGGCCATCGCGCGCGGCAGGCAGCTCCACCAGCCGCGAATGGCCGGTCTGCGCCAGCGCATGCAGGTAGAAGGCCTTGCTCTTCGCGTAGTCGCTGACGATGACGCTCACGTGATCGATCATCGGAACTCCATCCGGTGTGCAGCGTGAGGGGACGCATCGCCGTAGGTCGGGTGCTGGCTTGGACGCGCAAGAAGCATCAGAGCCGGCACTCGGCCTTCCGCGACACCCTCGACGACTTCATGACCGTCCCACGCCCGCGCCCAGGGTGACGACGAACTCGTCCAGCTGGTCGAACGTCTCGAGCATCCCGGCCTCCACCCCGGAGGCGCGGGCGGCATCGAGAGCTTCCTTCGAAGGATAGAGCTCGTGCAGGACCAGCAGCGTCTTGCCACCTCGTTCCTCGAAGGTCACCGTGGTGACTTGCCCAGCGTCACCGCCTTCCTCGTTGGTCCAGACGAGGCGCGAGCACGGTGTCACTTCGATGTACCTGCCGAAGAACGCCATGGGCTCCGAGCCCTCGAGGCTGAACACCAGACGGTACCTGCCGCCGACACGAACATCCGCCTCGCAGGAAAGCAGGGACAAGCCTGTCGACTTCGGTACCCACCACTGCTCGAGCAACTCGGGCTTGGTCCACGCCTCGAACACGATGCGCGCCGGGGCGTCGACGGTTCGCGTGATGACCAGCTCACGCTCGGACTTCCGTTCCACCGTGGTGCGGTTCTTCATGGGGGCGACATCACTCTCTCTTCTTGCGCCCATCGACCTTCTCCTTCCTTTTGAGTTCCTCGACAACCTGGTCCAACGCGTCGAAGCGTGCGTCCCAGAGCTGGCGGTACCTCTCGAGCCACGCCGTCTCGTCCTCCAGCCGGCGCGGGCCCAGCTTGCAGGTCCGCACGCGACCGACCTTCTCCGTGGCCACGAGACCGGCTCGCTCCAAAACGCCGACGTGCTTCTTCATGCCCGTCAGGGACATGTGGAACTTGTCGGCAAGGTCCGTGATCGAAGCGTCTGCACGTCCGAGTTGCTCCAGAACGCCACGCCGGGTGGCGTCCGAGAGCGCGGCGAACGAGGCATCGAGCCGGGCTTTCGAATACTGCACCATGTGGTTCAGTATTTAAGGCACGGCTTGGCGGCACGCAAGGGGAGACCGCCCGCCTGCCGAGCCGAAGGCGCACGGCGCCTAGCGCGGCCGCCCATCGGCAACGTCAGCTGATACAGGCGACCTCTTCCCTCGCCCGGGAGTGGGCACGGCTAGACTGCCGGCAGGGACGGCTGGCGCTCACCGAACGCACTCTTCGCCCAGAGGCTTCGCCACGTTCACCTCAGCCCAGGCGCCGGATCACCTTGCATGGGTTTCCCGCCGCAACGCAGCGCGGCGGCACGTCTGCCGTGACGACGCTCCCCGCCCCGATGGTCGAGCCCTCGCTGATCGTGACGCCGGGGAGGATCACCGCGGCGCCTCCGATCCACACCCGCGACTCGATGCGGACGGCGAGGGCGCGCTCCAGCCCTCGGATTCGCTCCTCGGGGTCGACAGGGTGCGTCGCCGTGTAGACATGGACCCCCGGACCGAAGAACACGTCCTCACCGACGTCGATGCGGTTGCAGTCGAGCAGGATGCAGCAGGTGTTGAGGTAGGTACGCGCTCCGAGCCTCACGTTGAACCCGTAGTCCACGAACAGCGGCGGCTCGACGTAGACACCCGATGCCACCGAGCCGAGCAGGTCCGACAGGACCGCGACGCGAGCGTCGAGGTCGTCGACGTCCACCTCGGATAGATGCTTGATCAGACGGCGAGCGCGGGTACGCGCTCGGACGAGCTCCGGGTCCGAGGCCAGGTAGAGCTCGCCCGCAGCCATCTTGTCTCGTTCGGTCATCGCGCGGTCGTAGCCCGGTCAGTCGGTCCGCGCTGCGAGTTGCCGCGCCTGGGAGCGAGGCGGGGGACGGCTGCCCGTGCCCTCGTCTTCCGGTCATCGAGCCGCGGCGGGCGTGCCATCGCCGGGTAGCTGCGCTGCATTCCCGCGTTCGGCGGACGCTGCTAGAGCCTCCGCGGAGCTATCGTCTCGCTGGCTGGGCTGAGGGTCTCTCATGCCGGAGCAGGGCGTGCGCAGCGTCGCTGAGCCGTCGTCGCGTCAAGACCCCGGCGCGCTCTCGGCTTTGCTCGCGGAGCTCGCGCGGGCGCCCGAGGGCGCGTGGGAGGCCGAGCTTCGGCCCGGAGCGGTCATCGGCAGGTTCGAGCTGATTCGCGAGCTCGGACGCGGCGGCTTCGGGATCGTCTGGGAAGCGCGCGACCGGGAGCTGGGCCGTGGCGTCGCGTTCAAGGCGCTCCGCCGCGGGGCAGGGCGCGACGTCGCCGAGGATCCCCTCCTGCGAGAGGCGGCGATCGCGGCGAGCCTCTCGCACCCGAACGTCGTCACGCTCTTCGATTTCGGGCGCGCACCGGCGGGTCCTTTCCTGGTCCTCGAGCTCCTCCGGGGCGAGACGCTCGGAGCACGCCTCGCCCGCGGGCCGCTCCCGCCGCGCGAGGCGATGCGCGTCGCGCTCGAGATCGCCCGAGGGGTCGCGCACGCGCACGCGAGCGGCGTCGTCCACCGCGACCTCAAGCCCGGAAACGTCTTCCTGTGCAGCGACGGGCGCGTGAAGGTCCTCGATCTCGGGATGGCGCAAGCGTTCGCGCACCGCGCCATGCCGGGCGGAACCCCTGGTCACATGGCGCCCGAGCAGGTACGGGGCGCCCCGGAGGACGAGCGCACCGACGTGTTCGCGCTCGGCGTCCTCCTGTTCCAGATGCTCCGGGGCGAGCTGCCGCCGCGGGACGGCGCGGGCGACGTCGAGGGCGCCGTGCTCAGGGTCCCCGAGCTCCCTTCGGTCGCTCCGCTCGTCGCGCGGATGCTCTCGGCCGATCCGGTGGAGCGCCCTCGGGACGGCGGCGAGGTCGTCGCCGCGCTCGCCGCGCTCGAGCCCGGTCCCGCGGCGCCGCCGAAGCCATCTTCCGCCTCCTGGCGCGATACACGATACGAGCCGCACGGCCGCGGCTCCGGCCCGCCATCGATCGCGGTGCTGCCGTTCGCGAACATGAGCCCGGAGCCCGGCCAGGAATTCTTCTCGGACGGGGTCGCAGAGGAGATCCTGCACGCGCTCACGCGGGTCCGCGGGCTCCACGTCGCCGGGCGGACCTCGTCCTTCTCCTTCCGCGGCTCGCGTGAGGACGCGGCGACGATCGGGCGCAAGCTCGGGGTCACGAACGTGCTCGAGGGGAGCGTGCGCCGCGCCGGGGACCGGGCGCGCATCACCGCGAAGCTCCTGAGCGTGTCCGACGGGTTCACGCTCTGGTCGCAGACCTACGACCGGGAGCTGACGGACGTGTTCGCGGTGCAGGAGGGCATCGCGAGCGCGGTCGTCGCCGCGCTCGAGGTCCGGTTCGCGCGCGGCGAGGCGCCGTCGGTCGAGTCGCATCGCACCGCGCGCCCGGAGGTGTACGACGCCTACCTCATCGCGCGCCGGCTGCTCGAGCGACGCGACCTGCTGGGCCAGGCCGGCGCGACGACCGCTTACGAGAAGGTCATCGCGCTCGATCCCGGCTACGCGCCGGCGTGGGGGGACCTCGCGGAGGCGCTCCTCTGGGCCTCCGACCTGGTGGCCGACACGGCCTCCCGGACCGAGCGGCGGAGGCGCGCGCTCGAGGCGGCGGAGCGGGCCGTCGCGCTCGATCCGGGGCTCGCGACGGCGTGGAGCACGCGCGGCACCCTGCGGATGCTCCTCCGGTGGGATTTCGCCGCCGGTCGCGAGGACCTCGAACGCGCCGTCGCCCTCGGGCGGGGGGACGCGCGCGTGGTGCGGGACCACGCGTGCATGGTCCTCGTCCCGATCGGCCGGGTCGAGGAAGGGCTCGCGTCGCTGGTGAGGGCCACCGAGCTCGATCCGCTCGACGCGCTCGCCTGGACGTACCTCGCGATGACGTACGCCGGCACGGGCGACGTCGAGCGGTGCGCGCAAGCCGCGGAGCGGGCGCTCGAGCTCGATCCCGGGAATCCCTACGCCGCGTTCTGGCGGTCCGCGGCCCTGGTCCTGAGCGGTCGCGCCATCCAGGCGACCGCCGTCTTCGCGCCGCACACGTCGCAGGCGCACGAGGGGTTCGGGCTGACGATCGCAGCGATCGCCCATCACGCGCTCGGCCACGCCTCGCGCTCACGCGTGGCGCTCGAGGCGCTCGAGGCCAGGTTCGCGTCCTCGATGCCGTACCAGCTCGCCGAGATCCACGCGTGGCGCGGCGAGCACGAAAGAGCGTTCGCCTGGCTCGAGCGGGCGCGGACGTCGCAAGACGCCGGCCTCGTGCTCGTCACCCGCGACCCCTTCCTGCGAAGCCTGCGATCCGATCCCCGATATCCCGCCCTGCTCCGCCGCCTGAACCTTCCTCCGGCCTGAGGCTTGCGGTGAGCCTCCGGGACCACCACCCCTCGGTCCCCTCCCCGCCTACCGGAGGTGTCCCCGCTCCAGCGCCTTGCGGGTACGCGAGCCGGGTGGGAAGACCCCGAGCACGAACGTGACGGTGGCGCTCATCACGAGCAGCTCGCCGATCTCCTCGATCAGCGCGCCTCCGCGGAGGCCCGCCAGCGCGAAGTCGATCACGACTCCGAACCCCGCGAGCAGGGCCGTGAGCCCGAGGAGCCAGCGCGCGAAGCGTCTCGTGTCCGCGTCGCTCCGGAGATAGCCGAGACCGAGCGGTACGAGGAACATCGACCCGACGGCCGCGGCCCACGCAGGCTGTCCGAGCTTCTCCGGGAGCAGCCCCGAGGCTGCCACCGCCGAGCCCATGACCTCGTGGATCCGCAGCGAGTCGTCGAGGAGGAGGTACAGGTACAGCAGCGCCAGGACGGCGAGGAGCGTGCTCCGCTTGCGGACGCGGGCGATCCCGAGGAGCAGGAGCACGGAGAGCTCCTTCGCGTACTGGAACCACTCTGCGCAGCCGCGGTCCTGGGACAGCGAGAGCATGGGATCATCCGGGAGCCACCCGAAGTGCCTGCCGAGGTGCAGGAGCACGAAGCCCGCGTCCGTGCCGACGAGCGCGAGGGCGACCCGGAAGTCGATCCGGGCGGGGACCTTCACGCCAGCGGGAACGGACGAGACGAAGGGGTCGAGCGGTACGGTGACGGATCGAACGACGTCGGCCATGGTGACGCTCCGTGTAGCCGCCCACGACCGGCCGCCGCATACCGGCGCGTCGACCGCGAGGGCTTCCGTTCTCCTGCTTCGGCGACTCTACGTGACGGCGCCGCTCCGGCGAGCGGCGCTCGCGGGGGCAGATGGGCGGGCGCCCTATTCGCGCCGCGATCCACATCCGCGCCTCCCCTCCACACGATCGCGTGCCCGCGCCGAGCGGGACTTGGGCCTAACGCCGGAGGCCGAGCGGGGACCGGAGGGCCGCCGCCGACGCTCCGCCCGGCCCTGCGCGCCGGTTCTCGGGAACCGCGTCCTCGGCACACCAAGGCCCGGAGGCCGCGCAGCGTGATCTCGTGTAGCGCGGATCACGGACGTCTCGCGCGCCCAGGGGGCGCGCGCAGACCGCGCAGCCACCTGGGCCCGCCGCAGCCATGGAGCTTCGCCCGTGGCCGCAGCAGCGAGCCCGTCGAGCCCGGCGGCTACTTCGCTGACGCAGTCTGCATTCCCCTGGCTACTCCACGCACCCTGCGTATGAGTCGCAGACCGCTCCGCCCGAGCAGTCCGCGGCCGTGAGAACCTCGTGCAGCTGTTCCGCGAGGCGTCGCACGCGTCGAACGCGCCCGAGCACACGGCCGCATCGGTGGCGCAGCCGGCGCAGAGGCCGTCGAGGCAGAGCGCGCCCGCGGCGCAGTCGTACGTTACCCCGCGCGCGGCCGCGGGCTGGCGGCTGGGGAGCGCCGATCCGAGCCCCCTCGAGTCGAAGCGCCACGACGAGTCCCGCGTGATCGGTAAGCAATCGGGGCTCCGTATCCTTCTGTAGCTTCTCGCCGCGACGTCGTCTCATGCTTTGCGCCTCACAGGCCTCTAATCCGTGTGTCATCCGTGTGATGCGCCGCGACATCGTCTCACCGTGGCGGCGGAGCGTAGCCATCGCCGCCGAGGAGGAAACGATGACATCCGCAAACGTCAGGAAAGGGATCTCTTCGATGGCGGCCCGCGCGTACGTGAGCCAGGTGCGTGGCGCGACGACGCTGGTGCTCGCGGGCCTGGTCCTCGCGGCTCTCGGTGCATCGCCCGCGTTCGCAGGCGATTTCCCACCCTACGCCGGCTCGTGCGACGACGCCTCCTACGGCGCCGCATCGCACGGGACGTACAGCGTCGCGCTCCCGCGAGACGACGGTGCGCTCTCGCTCGGCTCCTCGCATGACGACGCCTCCTACGGATCCACCGAGAGCGCGCGCCGGGAGGAGCCGCGTGCGCTCGCGGCCCGCGGCGATTCCGCCCTGCCGGTGCGCGCGTCGAGCGCGCATGGGGTCGTCCTCGCCGCCATGAGCCCGCCGGCGACGCGGCGCGAGCCCGCGGCCGGAGAGGCAACCGCGTCGGCGAGCGCTCCTCGAGAGGGCGCGCCGGTGCGGGCCTCGCTCGACGAGGCGCCGGTGGCCATCGCGCTCGCGCACGGGGACGAGCCTCCGTACGCCGGGTCCCACGACGACGCGGCCTACGGGGACGGGTCGCAGGCCGCCGCGTTCTAGCGGCGCCGGGAGGGGGGCAGGGAGCACGTCGGACGCGACGCGGGCGCTCGGAGGCCGGCGCCCGCGCTGCTCACCTCCCCGATCATCCCGGGCGAGCTCCGACGCCCGGGTCGCGGGCGTGAAGCCCGCTCACGAGAGCTTCCGCTCGCGACCCGCCTGGCCCACGGAGGCGAAGCGCCTCGAGGTGACGCTCGAGCCGGCGCCGGAGCTGACCGCGCGCGGCGATCACGCACGGGAGGTCGTCGTCGCCGGGGAGGAAGGAGCCGCGGTACAGCGCGGTCGCGCGCTCGGTGAGCGCGAGCGCGTCCTCCCGTGAGCCGCGCTCGAGGCGGCCGCTCGCGCGCTCGAGGAGGCGCGCGACGACGAGCGCGTCCACGAAGCACCGCGCCGGATCGAGCGAGAGGGTCCTCCCCTGCGCGACGACCACGTCGGCGCCCACGAGGCGGCGCAGTCGGTACAGCGTGGTCTGCAGCGCGTGGACGCCCGCGTCTCCGTCTGCGCCCGGCCAGAGCGCCTCGGCGAGGCGCTCCTCCGGTACCTGTCGCCCCCCGAGCGCCACGAGCGCCTTGAGCAGCTCGAGCGGCCTGCGCTGGACCTTGCTCCGGAAGCGGATGGGCTCGCCCTCCCGCGCGATCTCGAAGTCCCCGAGGGTGCGGATGCGCACCGGCCACGGCCAACCCTCGAGCGCCTCCGCGGCCGGCGGCGCCTGCAGCGCTCCGGCGCGGATGAGGACGCGGGCCTCGTCCGGATCGAGGCCGCGCTCGATCGCCGCCGCGCAGAGCTCCGCGAGGATCTCCGGGGACACCCAGGGCTCGGTCACGGTTCCGTGTGCGCGCGCGCACGCGAGCGCGCGCGTCACGAGCTCCGGCCCGCTCGCGTCGCCCTCACGCAGCGCCCATACCGCCCGCGGGACGAGGCAGCAGAGCTCGAGGAACGGGCTCTCGAGCTCTCGCGCCAGCCGCTCCGCCTCCTCGAGCCGCGCGCGGCCCTGCGCGAGCGCGCCGTCGAGCATGCACCCGACGCCGGCGATGACCCGGCTCGAGCACTGGTACAGCGGGACCCCGGCGCGCTCCGCGAGCGTCAGCGCCACCTCGCCGTGCTCCCGCGCGCCTCGACCGTCCGACCTCCGCAGCGCGATGGCCGCTGCCACATGCCGGTAGACGCAGGCGCTCATCCGCCGGCCCGGCACGGAGGTGGCGCGCATCGCGGCCGCGTGCCGCTCCGCGAGCGGGAGGTCGCCGCCGGCGCACGCCGCCGAGGCCGCGACCGCGTGGATCATGAAGTCCCACACGTGCACCCCCGTCTCACGGGAGAGCCCCAGCGCGGCTTGCAGCGAGCCGAGCGCGTCTCGCGGCCGCCCCGCGAGCCACGCGTTGAGGCCGAGCAACCCGAGCCCGATGATGCGAGTGAAGGGCTCCACCCCCGGGTTCAAGAGGTCGGCGCGGACGACCTCGATCACGGCGTCACGGCCCCGCTCTCCCCACCACTGATCCTGGAGGACGAGGACGCGCGCCGCCCTGGCGCGCACCGCCGGGTCCGCGCTCTCGAGCGCCACGCCGCGGAGGTGCGCCATCCAGGTCGCCCGCGCCGGGCTGGCCGGCTGCCGGTACATCAGCGCCTCGGCGAACGAGATGCCGACGAGCTCGGCCGTCGCATCGTCCGGGAACTCCGGCTGCCGGCGCCTGAGCGCGTCGAACTCGGCGATCCAGCGATCGAGCGGCGCGAAGTCGTGCCACTCGAAGAAGAACGCCTCGAGGACCGCTGCCCACGCGCGGTATTGTCCCGCGCCGTCACCCGCCGCCACGAACGCCGCGTACGCGCGCTCGAGCAGGGCCCGGGCGGCGGAGACGTCTCCTTCCATCGCCTCGACCCCGAGCCAGTAGAGGAGCCACGGGTGGCCGTCGCGGATCGCCGCGGGGATGCGCGCGATCCAGCGCGCGAGCGTCCTGCCCCGCCCGGTGCGAAACAGCTCGGGGGCGTGGCGCACGACGAGCTCCGCGAGCTCGAGCGCGTCCTCGGTCCCGGAGAGCAGGCCCACTGCGTCGTCGACGAGGCCGCGTGCCTCGAGGAGCGCGGCCGCGCGAAGGCGCACCTCGCGCCGCCGCTCGGGGGTGAGCGCCCGGGAGCCGCGCGCGACGAGGAACTCCCGGAAGAGCGGGTGGAACGCGTACGTGGGCTCGGCGTCGTCCGTGCGGAAGGTGAAGTAGCCCCTCCGCGCGAGCTCCGCCAGGATGTCGGTCGCGGCGGGCACCCCGGTGAGCGGCACGGCGCTCGACGCCGGGATGCTCGGGACGAGCGCGGTCTCGAGCAGCACCTGGCGCGTGACGGCGTCGGC
Organism: Anaeromyxobacter sp. SG17; assembly: GCF_022690695.1. NCBI lineage: Bacteria > Pseudomonadati > Myxococcota > Myxococcia > Myxococcales > Anaeromyxobacteraceae > Anaeromyxobacter > Anaeromyxobacter sp. SG17. Next base: position 25,721 of record NZ_JALCYX010000012.1, on the reverse strand, counting down.
GCGATCGAAGACCTCTCCGGCGAAGTAGTCGAACACCGTCGAGGGAGTCTCCGCCGGCCCGCTCCCGGCCCCGCGCGGCGATCCGGCGAGCATCAGCACGACGCCCGCCGCCCAGCCGTTCGCGCGCGCACGGACCGACTCGACGCGCTCGCCCTGCCCATCCACTCCGTGCAGGCGCGCGAGCGCCGCCACCTCCTCCGAGGCGAGCCGCAGCTCCTCGGGCCCGATCATCTCCAGCTGCCCGTTCGCGCGCAGCCGGGCGAGCGCGGGAGGCGGCCCCTCGCGCGCGATGAGGAGCGCTCGCGCCTCCGCGGGCAGCTCGAGGAGCGCCTCGCGCAGCAGGTCGGGGAGCTCGCAACCAGGCGGCACCTCGTGCAGGCCGTCGAGCACGAAGACGAACGGCACCTTGATGCTGGCCCAGAGCTGGCGGAAGAAGCGGCGCGCGAAGGTCTGGAGCCCACCGTGATACGGAGGGGTGAAGAGCGGGAGCGGCCGCCGGGAGCCGGGCGTCGCGCGCCGCGACGCCTGGACGAGATAGTAGAAGAAGGTCGCGGGGTCGGCGTCGCCGGGATCGAGCTGGTACCAGAGGCAGCGCAGCGCGCGGGCCGTCACGTAGCTCGCGGCGAGCGTCGTCTTCCCCGCGCCGGGAGGCCCGGCGATCCAGGTCGCCGCTCGCGCCTCGTCGAGCCGCGCGAAGAGCCGCGCGCGGGGCACGACGGCAGGCAGCCGCGGGCGGGAGATCTTGGCGAGCGAGGCCATGGCCGGATCCGGGCGCAGGCGCACCACTTCACGTGGGCAGCAGGCGCCCCATGCGCAAGGAGCTCGGGCGCGCCGCTCCGTGACGGCGCCTCGCGCGATCGCCCTATACCAGGAGCGGAAACCCACCCGGAGCACACCGACCGAGGCGCCGGCCGACGGCCTGCGCTCCGCTCACCGCTCGCGTTCCGGCCGGCGCCGCGCGACCGCCCCGCGCGCCGCCGCGGGCTGGCCGCTCGGGAGCGCCACGACGAAGGTGCTCCCCATCCCGGAGGAGGACGCCAGCTCCACGCGCGCGCCGATCGCGGCCCCGAGGTCCCGCGCGACCGTGAGGCCGAGACCGAGCCCCGGGACGTATTGCTCGGCGGCGCGCGCGCTGCGCTCGAAGGGCTCGAAGAGGCGGGAGCGATCCTCCGGCGCGATGCCCGGTCCGGAGTCCTTCACCTGCACGCGGAGCTCGTCGCCGCGGCTCTCGACCGCGACCTCCACCGCGCCGGCGGCGGTGAACTTGATGGCGTTCCCGACCACATTCGCGAGGATGAGGCGCAGGAACCGCGGCTCCGTCTCGATCCAGGGGACGTGATCAGGCGCGCGGAGGACGAGCTCGAGCCCCTTGTCCTCCGCCTGCGGGCGCTGCTCCTCCACCACCTTCGCGACCAGCGCCCCGAGATCGACGTCCTCGACCTCGGCCGCGAGCCGGCCGCTCGCGAGCTGGGCCTGATGCAGGAGCGCCTCGACGAGCCCGGTGAGCCGCGTCGCGGCGAACACCCCGCGGCGCAGGATCGCGCGCTGGTGCTCCTCGAGCGGATGCTCGGCGTCGCGGGTGAGCCGCTGGAGCTGGAGGTGCAGGGTCGTGAGCGGAGTCCGCAGCTCGTGGGAGACGAGGCGGAGGAAGTGCGTCCTCACCGCGTTCGCCCGCTCCGCGTCCTCCTGCGCGCGCCGCGCCACGTCGAGCGCGGCCTCGAGCTCGCGCTTGCGCGCCGCGAGCGCTCCGGCGAGCGCGACGACGTCGTGCGTCTGGGAGTCGAGCTCGCGCTGCAGGACCTCCCGGGCGCGCTTCACGGAGACGAGGTTCGCGACGCGGGCCCGCGCCTCCTCGGCCACGAACGGCTTCATGAGGTAATCCTGCGCGCCTTCCCGGAGGAGCTGGGCGCGCAGCGCGTCGTCCGCCCGCGCGGTGAGCACGAGGACCGGGACGCCGTCGAGCTCGCGGCGCTCGCGCATGGCGCGGACGAGCGCGTCGCCGCTCATGCGCGGCATCATCACGTCCGTGACGACCGCGTCCGGCGGTCGCGCGAGCGCCTCCACCAGGCCGGCCTCCCCGTCAGGAGCGGTCGAGACCTCGAACTCGCCGGAGAGCACCTCGGCGACGAAGCGGCGCATCTCCGCGTTGTCCTCCACGACGAGCACGCGCGGCCTGTCCCGCCCTCCGCGCGAGACCTCGTCCGGCGGCTCCGCGGCGGTCCGCAGCTCCTCGACGGCCCCGGACCCGTAGTCGCCCTCCCCGCCCGCGTCGCCCGGGGGGAGCTCCTCCTCCCGGGCCTGTGGCGGCAGGTGGACCGTGAAGAGCGCGCCGCCCTCCGGCGCCTCGCCCACCTCGATCCGGCCGCCGTGCAGCTCCACGAACTCCTTCGCGATGGCGAGGCCGAGGCCGGTCCCGCCCACGCGGCGCGCCGCCTCGTCCTCGCCGCGCGCGAAGCGGGCGAAGATCGACTCCCGCTGTCCCTCCGGCACGCCCGGCCCGCTGTCCGAGACCTCGATCGCGAAACCCGGCGTGACCTCCGCGCCGGCGGCCGTGACGGTGCGCAGGGAGCAGCGGATCCGCCCCCCCGCCGGCGCGAACTTGAAGGCGTTCGAGAGGAGGTTGAACAGGACGCGCTGGAGCTTCCCGGGATCGACGCGGGCCGCGAGCGTCTCGGGCCCCTCGACGGCGAAGGCCGTGCCGCGCTCCGCCGCGAAGGAGTCGAAGTGCGCGGCGACGAGGCGGACCAGCCGCCCCACGTCCGCGTCCGCGAGCTCGAGCGCCATCTTGCCGGCCTCGAGCTTCGAGACGTCGAGCAGGTCGTTCACGTGCTTCGCGAGCGTACGCGCGTTGCGCGCGATGACCTCCAGGTCGCGCCGGGTCCCCGAGGGAAGCTCCGCGGCCAGGAGCTCGTCGGCGGGGCCGAGGATGAGCGCGAGCGGGGTCCGCAGCTCGTGGCTCACGTTCGCGAAGAACCGGGTCTTCTGGCGCTCCAGCTCCTTCGACCTGTCGTAGGCGGCGCCCAGCTCGCCGAGCGTCGCCTCGAGCCGTGCGTGCAGGCGCGCCCGCTCCTCCTCCGCGCGCTTGCGCTCCGCGACGTCGCGGATGGCGGTGATGGCGAGCGGTCCGTCCTCGGTCTCCAGCGGCGAGAGGCTGATCTCCGCGGGGAACTCGGTCCCGTCCTTCGTGAGGCCGAAGAGCTCGAGGCGCCCCGCGCCCATCGGGCGGGTCCTCGGCGAGGCGAAGTACTCGGTGCGGTGGGCCGGGTGCGCCGCGCGGAAGCGCGCCGGGATGAGCGCCTCCACGCGCTGGCCGAGCAGCTCCTCGCGCGAGTAGCCGAAGAGCTTCTCGGCCTGCGCGTTCACGAGGATCACCTTGCCGCGCCTGTCGGTCACCACCATCGCGTCCGGCGCCGCCTCGAGGACGCCCTTCACGTACCACTCCACCTTCTTGCGAGCCGTGACGTCCCGGAGCGCCGTGATGGCGTACATCCCGTCCTCGGTCTCGAGGGGAGAGAGGCTGATCTCCGCGGGGAACTCGGTGCCGTCCTTGCGCAGCCCGAAGAGCTCGAGGCCGCCGACGGCGCCCATGGGGCGGGTGCGCGGGTCGCGGAAGTAGCCGTTCCGGTGGTGCGGGTGCGCCGCCCGGAAGCGCTCGGGCATGAGCATCTCGACCGGCTCGCCGAGGAGCTCCTCGCTCCGGTAGCCGAAGAGCCGCTCCGCCTCGGCGTTCACGACCACCATGCGGCCGACGCGGTCCGTGATCACCATCGCGTCCGGCGCTGCGTCGAGCACGGCCTTGAAGCGCGAGGCGATACCGTTGACTGACTCCGTCATATCGGCCCAGTGCCTGTGGGAGCGGCGCGCTCGGTGCCATGACCTCTCGGGGCCACACGCCGCTCAAAGCCGGGCGATCCGCCGACCGCCCGCACGGAGGAGGAGCCTTCGATGTCACACGCGACCCGGCTGATGATCGGCGCCACCCTCGTCACCGTCCGACCATCGTGTTCGGCGGCCTCGCCGTGCTCGGCCTCGTCACGGCCGGCGGGGCGGGCGTCCCCGGCCCGGAGCTGACCCCGCTGCAGCTCACGCTGTACCGTGCCGGCCATGCTCACGCGGGCGTGCTCGTCCTGCTGTCGCTCGTGCTGCAGCACCTGCTCGACGCGGTCCGGCTCTCACCGGGCGTCGCCTGGAGCGCGCGCGTCGCCGCCCCTCTCGCCGCGATCCTGGTCTCGGCGGGCTTCTTCGGGCTCGCCCACGCGCCCCCGCTCCGCGCGCTGCTCTACGCGGGCGCGGCGCTCGTCGTGTACGCGACGCTGACCGTGGGGATCGGCCTGCTGCGATCGCTGCGGCCGCCGCCCGTCACGGCGGCATCACGGTCGCCCAGCGCGGGTCGTCCGAGACCATGAGCTCGAGCCAGGCCGCGAGCGTGGTCCCGCCCTCCTCGTGCGAGGCGACGTAGGAGCCCCCGGCGAACGGCGTCGCGGGCGTGAGGAGCATGTGGGCGTCGAGCTGCCCGCCGTCCGTGTCGTAGAAGACGCGCGCGTTGCCGGTCGGCGCGAAGACGAGCGCCTCGAGCTCGCGGAGCGAGGCCTCGAACGCGTCCGGGGTCGAGAGCATGAACGTGGCCATGACCGGGTCGCGGAGGTGAGACAGGAAGGCGATCCGGTCGCCCGCGTGCGAGGACGAGAGCTCGCTGAACGCGGCGGACAGGTTCGAGCGGCACTCGACGCAGACGGGGTCGAGCGCCTCGCCGAGGTGCCAGGAGCCGTAGAAGGCGTCGCGCAGGTCCGCGGGCACGTCGTTGTTGACGAGCGCGGGCCCGGAGTCGTCCACGAGGTAGCCTCGCGCCTCCGGCCAGTACCAGCGGAACGCCTCGTAGCTCACCAGCGCGCCGAAGCCGCCGGCGGAGGAGCCCGCCACGACGAGCTTGCGGGGCGACGGGAACGTCGGGGCGAGCCGCGCGAGGTACGCGAGCACGTTCGCGTGCCCGACGTGCCTCCAGGTCTCGGAGAAGACCGCGTTCCCGTACACCTTCACGTTGCTCCCACCGTGCACGTCGCCCGTGCAGTAGGGCACGAACACGATCGTCGCGCCGGCGAGGGAGGGCGGCAGGTTCGCGCGATCCGTGAGCGAGCTCGGCACGTAGTCCCGCAGCTCGACGTCCCACTGAGCCGGGCCGTAGTGGTCGTCGACCGCGGTCCCGGCGGCGCAGGTCGCGTAGTCCCAGCAGGCGCCCCCGCCGTCGAAGAACACGAGCAGGTCGGACCCGCTCCCGCGGTTCACGGCGAGGCCCGTGGTGGAGCCGTCGGCGCACACGGCGTCGTCGAAGGGGATCCAGGCCCAGGTCTCGAGCGGCAGCTCCGCCTCGGAGATCGCCTGCCCGAGCGGCGGCTTCCCGGTGTAGCCCTTCTTCTCGATGGGGGTCGTATTCTGCGCGCACGCGGCGAGCGCGGCGGCGAGCACTGCGGGTACGAGGCGGCGAAGGCGCATGCGAGCACTCCCCAGGCGAAGAGCGGCGATGCTCGTCCGGGAGCGGGTGAGCGCTCAAGCCCGGGAATCGCACACGCAGCCTGGGGCGAGGGTGCGCCGGGCGCGGACCGACGGTCGAACACCGGGGCCCGCGCGAGCCGGCGGAAGGGTGCCCCACGCGTTTCAGGCCTCGTCACGTGTGCGCGGCGGCGTCGTCCCGCTCCGTCGGCTTCCAGGCGACGAGCTTCAGGTCCTCGACGAGCACCACGTACAGCAAGGGCACGACGCCGAGGGTCACGAAGCTCGCGAGCAGCAGCCCCGCGACGAGGACGTACACGAGCTGCTGCCACATGGGCCCGCCCTCGATCGCGAGCGGGATGAGGCCGCCGACGGTCGCGAGGACGGTGGTGAGCACCGGCCGGAGCCGGACGAGACCCGCATCCACCACGGCCTTCCGGAGGGGCACACCCTCCTCCCGTGCCTCCTCGATGAAGTCGTTCAGCACGATGATGTGGCTCACGATGACGCCCATGAGGCTCGTGACGCCCAGGAACGCCATGAACCCGAAGTTCGTCCGCGTCGCCCAGAGTCCCAGCACCGCACCGACCATCCCGAACGGGAGCGCTCCGAGGACGACGAGCGGCTTGAACACGCTCGCGAACTGCCACACGAGCACGAGGAAGATGAGCGCGATGGAGACCTTCAAGGCGATGGCGACCCCGGCGAACGCCTCCGTCTGCTGCTCGTACTCACCTCCGTAGGAGAGGTGGTACCCCGGCGGCAGCGGCATCGCCTCGAGCCGGGGCCGCGCGTCGCCGAGGAGCGTCGACGCGAGCACGCCCGCGCGCGGACTCGCGCCCACCGTGATCGTCCGCTCCTGCCGGTACCGGACGATCTTCTGCGGCTCGTAGCTCTCCTCGAGGGCTGCGATCTGGTCGAGCCGGACCGCGCGTCCTCCCTCGGCGCCCCAGACGTACAGATCTCGCACGCTCGAGGTCGAGGCGCGCTCGCTCGGAGTGAGCCGCAGGACGATGTCGATGAGGCGATCGCCGTCGCGGAGCTGCGTGACGGTCTGCCCGCTCAGCGCGGTCGTGGTCGAGCTCGCCACGTCCGCGTGCGTCACCCCGGCGCGGCCGGCGCGCGCGTCGTCCACCTCGACGCCGAGCCGGGCGCCCTCCGCTCCCCAGTCGTCGCTCACCTCGCCGCTCGCGGGGAGCGTCCGGAAGATCCCCTTCGCCTCCTCGGAGAGGCGGCGCAGGACCTGGATGTCGGGGCCGGAGATGCGGACCTCCACCGGCACCACCGCAGGCGCGCCGGACGAGAGCCGGTACACCGCGAACCGGGCTCCCGGCACGGAACGGGTGAGCGTCTCCTGGATCCGCCCCTGCATCGGCCGGGACTCCGCCGGGTCCCGAGCCTGGAGGATGAGCACGCCGTAGGCCGGGTTCTTCGGCTCCGGGCCCACGTTCGCCCACCAGCGCGGCTCGCCACCGCCGACGAAGGAGGTGATCTGCTCGAGCGCCTCTCCCTCCCGCGCGAGGATCGTCGTGCGCGCGCGCTCGAGGACGTCGTGCGTCGCCCGGACGTCCGAACCCTCCGGGAGCCGCACCTCGACGTAGAAGCGCTCCAGGTCCTCCTCCGGGAAGAATTGCGTTCGGATGAGGAGCGCCGGCGCGAGCCCGACCCCCAGGAACACCGCCGCGGCGACGAGGCTGCGCCGCTTGCGACGGAGCATCGCGTCGACCGCGCGGCGATACCAGGCGGCGACCCGCGCGGACCGCGCGCCGCCCGCCTCGACTCCGCGCTGCCCGCGCAGCAGGTACATGCCGAGGAGCGGCATGAACGTCATCGACACGACCCGGCTCGAGAGGAGCGCGAGCGAGACGACCACGGGGAGCGAGTAGATGAACTCGCCCATCGATCCCTCGACGAGGAGCAGGGGGGCGAACGCGACGACGTTCGTGAGCGTGGCGAACAGGATCGCCTTCGCCAGCCGGGTCGGGCCCAGCCACGCGGCTCGCCTCCGCGGCGTGCCGGCGGCCAGCTCACGGTTGATCGCGTCCGCCGCCACCACGGGATCGTCCACCAGGAGGCCGAGCGCGATGATGAGCGAGGCGATCGAGACCTGCTGGAGGTCGATCCCCAGGAGCTGCATGAGCCCGAAGGTCATCGCGAGCGCGAGCGGGACGCTCGCCGCGACGAGCAGCGCGCTCCGCCGCTCCATGAACAAGAGCGCCACCCCGATGACGATCGCGACCGCCTCGACGAGGCTTCGCGAGAACTCCCCGATCTTCTCGCGCACGAGCTCGGGCTGGTCGCTCGTCTTGACGACGCGCAGATCCGCCGGGAGCCGGTGACGCAGCTCCTCGACACGAGCGTCGAGCTCGTGACCGAGCTCCGCCACCTGCACGCCGCTCCGCGCCTGGACCGCGACCGCCAGCGAGCGCGTGCGATGCCAACCGCCCCGCGCGTCGCGCCAGGAGACCCAGCTCGCGTCGGAGACCGGCGTTTCGTACGTACGGTGAACCTCGGCGACGTCCCGGACGTACACCGTCCGCCCGTCCTTCGTCCGGGCCACCGGCGCGTCGAGCACGTCGCGCTCGTCCTCGAATGCACCCGAGGGCTCGAGCAAGATCGTCTGCCGCCCCGCGGCGACGCTCCCGCCCGGGAGGATCACGTTCCGCCCCCGGAGCGCCGCGGCGACTCGCTGCGGCTGGAGGTCGAACGAGGCGAGGCGCTCCTGGGAGTAGAGCAGGTACAGCTTCTCCGGGACGACCCCGTACCGCTCGACCGTCCCACCGCGGGCAGGCGCGCCAGCTCGTCGCGGAGGACCGTCGTGAACTCGTCGAGCTCGCGATAGCCGTACTTGTCGCCGGCGGACGCCACGAGCTGTGCGCGCACGGCGGCGGGGTCGCGGACCAGGATCGGCGTCCAGATGTCGGGGTGCGGGAGCTCTCCCCCCATCACCTCCTGGCGAAAGTGCGCGTCGAGCGCCGCGATCCGCTCCTCTCCTCGCGGCGAGTAGTCGATCGCGACGAAGCCGCCGCCGCCCAGGACCGCGCCGTCCGCGATCGCCCCCATCCGCTCGCCGGTCTCGAGGTACTTCCGCGCGGCCGCCGCGACCGTCCGGCCGTCCACGCCCGCCGGGAACACGAAGACCTTGGCCGCGCGCCCGGCGGCGTCCGGCTTCCCCGCGCGGTGCGCCTCGATCGCCTTCCGGATCGATGCCGCCCGGACGTCGACCTCCACCTCGTCCACCGGCGGGCTCGCCACGGAGTACAGGACGGTCGCGGTGTCTCCGAAGTGCGTGTTGAGCAACGGGCGGAGCGCGCCGGCAGGGAGCCCGCGCAGGGTCTGAAGGCGCGACTCCAGATCGTTCCAGGCCTCCTCGAGCTCCTGCTCGCCGACGTCGTCCTCGAGCGTCACGAAGAGCGTGGTCGTGCCGGTGCGCGTTATGGACTCGATCTCGTCCACGTGCGGCACCTGCGCGACGAGGAGCTCGAGCGGGCGCGCCACGAGCTGCTCGACGTCGGCGGCCTCCGCTCCGGGCCACGCGGCGGTGACGGTCGCGGTCTTCACGAGGATCTCGGGATCCTTGCGCTGCGGCATCTGGACGTACGCCCAGGCGCCCCACGCGAGGGTCGCCACGAGCGCCACCCACGCGATGTGCGGGTGCTCGACGAAGAAGCGCGCCGTGTTGAAGCGCCCGCCGGCCGGGTGCACGTTCACGGCACGACCTCGACCTGCTGCCCGTCGTGGAGGAACTGTGCGCCGTCCACCACGATGCGCTCGCCCCCCGAGAGCCCCGAGACGATCGCGACGTCGTCCTGGTGGAGGTCGCCGATCACCACCCGGCGCGCGGCGACGTGCCGGCCGCCCTCGCGCAGCACGAACGCGGCGAAGCCCTTCCCGTCGGGCGCTCGCGCGACCGCGGAGAGCGGGACGAGGATCGCCTCGCGGGCGTCGTCCGGCGCGATCCGGGCGGTGGCGACCATCCCCGGCTTGAGCGCGCCCGCGGAGTTGGGGATCGTCACCTCGACCGCGTACGAGCGCAGCCCGGGATCCGGGACCGGCGAGATCTTGGTGATCCTCCCCTCGATGAGGCGCCCCGGCAGCGCGTCCACCTCCACCGGGACCCGCTCGCCGAGCGCGAGATCGTTCACCCGTCCGTCGGGCACGCCGAAGACGGTCCTCATCTCGGCGGTGCGGAGGATCGTGAAGACGGGCTGCCCCGGTCCGACGCGCGCGCCGGCGGTCACGCCGCGCCGGGCGACGACGCCGTCCACGGGGCTCACGAGCCGCGTGTCCTCGACGTTCCCGGCGGCGAGCGCGGCCTCCTCCGCGCGCGAGCGGCGCTGCGCCCGCGCCGCCGCGAGGTTTCCCTGGGCCGTACGGAGTGCGGTCTCCGCGCGATCCAGCTCCGCACGCGCGATGGTCTGGTGCTCGAGCAGGTAGCGCGCGCGCCGCGCATCGAGCTCGGCCTGCGCGAGCGCCGCCTCGGCCGAGCGCTCCTGCGCCTCGACGTTCGCGAGCGACGCCTGCGCCGCGCGCGCCTGCATGAGCAGGTCCTGCGGGTCGAGCGTGGCGAGCACGGCACCCTTGCGGACGACGTCTCCCTCCTGCACGGCACGTCGACCCTCGTCGGCGTTCACCTCCAGAAGCCTCGCCACGCGGCCCCCGAGCTTGAAGCTCAGCTCGAGCCGTGTCTCCGGCTCCAGCGCGCCCGCGAAGCGCGACGGAGTCCCGGTGGGTCGGGCACCGACGGTGGCGACGCGGACTGCGCGAGCGAGTCGCGGCGGGGGCTCGGCCTCCCGGCACGCGAGCGCAGCGCCGACCGAGACGACCGTCAGGAAGACGCGCAGCCGGACGGCGCGGTCTGCGAGCACGCCTGGCGCGACGAGCGTGGAGCGGATGCGGTGGAGCTTCATGGAGTGTCCCCCTTCGCGACCCCTGCAAAGCTCGGCCCGAGGCACGATGCGAGCGCGACGAACGGTCGAGAAGCGGTGAGGGCGCCCTCATGCGGCAGCGCGGTCAATCGGCCGTTGCCATCGCCCGTCAGCGTGTCAGGAAGACCGGCATCTCCGTCGGATTCGTTTACACCGGGTCCCCACCCCGCTCGCCCAGGGGCGGCGCGAACGTCCCGGCGCGGCGCCGGCCGGCGCGCAATGCCTCACGCGCGTGCGCCGCTCGGCCGCAGGCGCGAGGGGTCGCCGCGGCGCCAGAGCGCTGCTCGTGGTCCACCGAGCGTGCAGCCGACGTGAGCCTGCGCGCGGGCGTCGAGCTCGGCCCGTCGCCCGGAGCGCCCGGCGGCAGGCGGCGCCGCTGGGCGCTGCTCGCGCAGTACTTCGACGGCAACTCTCTACGGGCAGTTCTTCTCGGAGGAGGTGTCGTTCGCCGGGATCGGCCTTCACCTCTTTCTCTGAGGCGGCACGCACGTTGCGAGGGAGGACGATGATGCCTGCCTCGATCTCGGAACACGCGCTGCTCGGGGACACCCACTCCGCCGCCCTCGTCGCATCCGACGGCTCGATCGACTGGGCGTGCCTGCCGCGCTTCGATTCGCCCGCCGTGTTCGCAGCTCTGCTGGGAGACGGGCGACACGGCCTCTGGCGCGTCGCGCCCCTCGCCCCTGCCCACGCAGTCCGCCGCCGGTATCGGCCGGGCTCGCTCGTCCTCGAGACGGAGCTCGACACACCCGACGGCACGGTGCGCCTCGTCGACTTCATGCCCCCGCGCAGGGGCCCGCCGCGGGTGCTCCGGATCGTGGAGGGCGTCCGCGGGCGCGTGGAGATGCGCATGGAGCTCGCGCCGCGGTTCGGCTACGGGGCGATCCTGCCGTGGGTGTGGCGATCAGCCGGCCAGCTCGTGCTCGTGGGCGGCCCCGACGCGCTCGCGTACCGCGGCACCATCGAGCCTCACGTCCGCCCTGGCTCGGTGACGGCCGAGTTCGCGCTGGAGGCCGGCGCGAGCGCGGAGCTCGAGCTCGCGTGGTTTCCTTCGCACGAGCGCTCGCCGAACCCGGAGGATCCGGCCGCCCTGCTGGCCGAGACGGACGCGTACTGGACCGCGTGGTCGGGGCGTGTCCGGCATGCCGGGCCCTGGCGCGACGCGGTCGTGCGATCGCTCGTCACGCTGAAGGCCCTCACGTACGCCCCGACCGGCGGGATCGTGGCGGCACCGACCACCTCGCTTCCGGAGCGGCTCGGCGGCGAGCGGAACTGGGACTACCGGTACTGCTGGGTGCGGGACGCCGCGCTCACGCTGTACGCGCTGCTGCACGCCGGCTACCGCGACGAGGCGCGCGCGTGGCGAGACTGGCTCCTGCGCGCGGTGGCGGGTGCCCCGGAGCAGGTCCAGGTCCTCTACGGTGTCGCCGGCGAGCGGCAGCTCCCGGAGCTCATCCTGCCCTGGCTGCCCGGCCATGCGCGCTCCGCGCCGGTCCGCGTCGGGAACGCCGCCGCGGGCCAGCGGCAGCTGGACGTGTTCGGCGAGCTGCTCTCCGCCCTGCACGCGACGGCGGAGAGCGGCGTCGAGCCGGCCGCGCGGGGCTGGGAGGTGGTGCGGGCGCTCGTGGAGCTGCTCGAGTCCCGCTGGCAGCTGCCGGACGAGGGCATCTGGGAGGTGCGCGGCGGTCCGCGCCACTTCACGCACTCGAAGGTGATGGCGTGGGTGGCGTTCGACCGCGCCGCGCGGGCCGTGGAGCGGTTCGGGCTCGATGGACCCGCCGCGCGTTGGCGCAGGGTGCGGGACGAAGTCCACGCGGAGGTGTGTCGCCGGGGATACGACGAGGCGCGCGGCACGTTCACGCAGGCCTACGGTTCCGCGGAGGTGGACGCGAGCCTGCTCACCCTGCCGCTCGTCGGGTTCCTGCCGCCGCACGACCGGCGCGTCCTCGGCACCGTCCGCGCCGTCGAGCGCGATCTCGTCCACGACGGGCTCGTGCGCCGGTACCGGGACGACGCCCACGTGGATGGGCTCCCACCGGGAGAAGGGTACTTCCTGCCGTCCAGCTTCTGGCTCGTCGACGCGCTCGCCGTGACGGGCCGGGTGGGCGAGGCGCGGGCCCTCTTCGAGCGCCTCCTCTCGCTCCGCAACGACGTCGGCCTCCTCTCGGAGGAATACGATCCCGCCGCTGGGCTGCTCGGAAACTTCCCCCAGGCCTTCACGCACGTGGCGCTCGTGAACTCGGCGCGCGTGCTCGCGGCGCTGGAGATCGAGCGCCCTGCCTCGGCGGGCGATTCCACGTAGCACGGCGTGGCGAGGCCGCCGGGCCGCGGCGTCCGCTCGCCTCAGTGCGTGTTGCCCGCGCTCTTCGCCGCCTGCCGCGCCTCGGCGCGCGCACGGACCTTCCGGAACTCGGCCTCGAGCTCCGCGAGCTCGTCGTCCGTCGCGTGCTCGAGGTCGGTGAAGATGTTCCTCGCCTTCCGCTGCGAGCGGATGAGCTCGTCGAGCTTCAGGTGCAGCGCGCGGGTCTCGCGGTTCTGGGTCGCCTGGATGAGGAACACCATGAGGAAGGTCACGACCGTCGTGCCGGTGTTGATGACGAGCTGCCAGCTGTCGCTGAAGTGGAAGAGCGGCCCGGTCACCCCCCACACGACCACGAGGGCGAGCGCGAGGAGGAACGCGCGGGGCGTCCCCACCACCTCCGAGATCGCCAGGGCGAAGCGGGCGAAGCGGCCGTTCACTCCAGGAATCTAAGGCGCGGGCAAGGCCCGGGCGGGCCTCCGGCCCTCCGAGCGCAGCGCGGCGCCGGCCAGCGGGCGCTCAGCCTCTCCATGGCTCGCTCGCCCGCAGCGCGGCCACGATGGCGCGGGTCGAGGTGGAGCGGTTGAGCGTGTAGAAGTGGATGCCGGGCGCCCCGCGGCGCAGGAGCTCGGCGCACTGCAGGGTGGCGTAGGCGACCCCGAGATCTCGCGCCGAGTCCGGATCGCTGCGGCGGACCTCCATCGCGGCGCGCAGCGGCGGGGGGATGGCCGCGCCGCACATCGCCGTGAAGCGCTCGGTCTGGTCCACGTTCGTGAACGGCATGATCCCCGGCACGATCGGCACGGTGATGCCCGCCGCGCGGGCCCGCTCGACGAAGCGGACGTAGTGCGCGTTCTCGAAGAAGAGCTGGGTGACGAGGAAGTCGGCCCCGGCCTCCACCTTGATCTTGAGGTGCGCGAGATCGGCCGCGAGGTCGCGCGTCTCGACGTGGCCCTCCGGGTACGCCGCCGCGCCCACGCAGAAGCGCCAGCGGTCCGGGCGCGAGCGGATGAAGGCGACGAGCTCGCTCGCGTAGCGGAAGCCCTCCGGGTGCGGCTCGAAGCTCGCCTGCCCGCGCGGGGGATCGCCGCGGAGGGCGAGGACGTTCTGGATCCCCGCGTCCGCGAGCTCGTCGAGGACGCCGGCGAGCTCCTCGCGCGAGGCGCCGACGCAGGTGACGTGCGCCATCGCCTCGACCTCGGTCTCGCCCTTGAGCCGCTTCACGAGCTCGAGCGTGCGCTGCCGGGTCGACCCGCCGGCGCCGTAGGTCACCGACACGTAGGCGGGCCCGAGCGGCCGGAGCGCCTCGACGGTCTCGAAGAGCTGGCGGACTCCGTCGTCCGTCTTCGGCGGGAAGAACTCGAACGAGAAGATGGGCTCGCCGCGCTCGCGGGCGAAGCGGAGGAGGTCGCTGATCCGCACGGTCCGCCGGAGGTTACAATGAAGCCTGTCCCGCCGCCATGTCGAAGCCGCCCCGCTACATCACGCCCGAAGGTTTCCGCCGGCTCGCCGCCGAGCACGAGCGCATCTGGTCCGTGGACCGCCCCCGCATCGTGGCGGAGGTCGAGGCCGCGGCCGCCCTCGGCGATCGCAGCGAGAACGCCGAGTACATCTACGGCAAGAAGAAGCTGCGCGAGCTGGACCGGCGGCTGCGCTTCCTATCCCAGCGGATGGACGCGCTCACGGTGATCGTGCCGCGGCCCCACCCGCACGGGCGCGCGTTCTTCGGGGCCTGGGTGACGGTGGAGGGGGAGGACGGCGACGAGCGGACGTACCGGCTCGTGGGCCCCGACGAGTTCGACGTCCCGGCCGGACTCATCAGCGTGGACGCGCCGCTCGGCCGGGCGCTCCTCGGCAAGCGCGAGGGCGACTCGGTCGTGGTGCATCGCCCCGCCGGCGAGGCGGAGCTGACGATCGTCGAGATCTGCTGGACCGCCCCGGAGAGATCATGACCGCCGTCACCGACCGGGCAGCGCAGCGTGCTCTCGTCGAGCGCTACGTCCGCGAGCGCCCCTTCGCCCTCCTCCTCGACGCGACGGGCCCGTCGCTCCTCGACGTCTTCTCTGGCAAGGCGCTCCCGCTCGACTACGCCGCCCTCGCCGCCGTCGAGGAGCGGAGGGACGCGACGACCGGGCGTGCCTACCTGGCCCTGCTGCGCGATGGCGGGACCGAGATCGCCCTCACGGACGCGGGGCTCGCCTTCCCGCCGGTGACCTCCAGCACGGGACCGCTCGAGGGGCTCCCCGCCGCCATCTGCCTGCGCGACCTCGCCGGGGCGGAGGCGAGGCTCACGCACTTCCTCCTCGAGCATCCGGGCGAGCGGCCGGACCGCGCGCACGTCGATCTGTTCATGTTCTGCCTGGCCGTGGTGGAGGGGGCGAGGGCGGCTGGGCTGGACGTCGGCCCGGAGGAGCGCCGCCTCGAGCGCATCCTGGGCGAGCTCGAGGCGCGCCGCCGCGGCTGATCCCCCGGCCTCGCGGCCGGCGTCCTAGCTTTCAGGTCGTGAGAGTGATGAGCTGGAACGTCCACTCGCTCCGCGGGACGGACGGGCGGCGCGATCCCGAGCGCATCGCGCGGGTCATCGACGAGCTGCGCCCCGACGTCGTCGGGCTGCAGGAGGTGGGCGGCGAGCTCTCGGCGGGCGGGCCGCAGGACGCCGCGGAGGTGCTCGCGCGCCTCACCGGCATGCACAGCGCCTTCGGACCCACCCGGAGCTTCCACGGCCATCCCTACGGGAACGGGATCCTCTCGCGGCACCCCATCGACGCGACGCGCACCTACGACCTCTCGGTCCCCGGCCGCGAGCCGCGCGGCTGCCTGCGCGCGGACGTCGAGATCGCCGGCCTGCGCGTCCACTTCTTCGCAGCCCACCTCGGCCTGCACTGGAGGGAGCGCCGCCGCCAGGTCGCGGCCCTCCTCTCGGCCGACATCCTGCGCGACGCGGCGCTCGCCCACCCGCTCGTCCTGGTCGGAGACTTCAACTCGCTCTCCAACCGCTCCGCCGTCCCGCGCTGGCTCCGGCGCCAGCTCGTCGACTGCGCCCACGCGTCGGGCGACGAGGCGCCGACCTTCCCGTCCCGCTTTCCCTTGCTGCGGCTCGATCGCGTCTTCGTGGACTCGGCGTTCACCGTCGTCCGGAGCACGGTCGTGCGCGACCCGGTGGCGCGGCGCGCCTCGGACCACCTGCCCATCGTCGTGGACCTCGAGCTCGCGCCGGCGGCCCGGCGGCCGCCCGAGCTCCGGCCGATCGAGGCAGCAGGCGTCGTGACGACCGTCCGCACGTGAGGGCTTCCATCCGCCGCGCGCGGCGGCGCGAGGCGCGGCCGCAGGAGGTCCGCCCGCCGGGGTGAATGTGAGGGAGAACGACCGTGCGCAGCCTAAGAGCGGCGCCCGAGGCGGGCGGGAGGGACTCGATGGACATGAACATGAACTGGAAGCTGATGAAGAAGTACCTGGAGCGGGATGCGCTCTTGAAGCGCATCGGGCTCGAGGAGCGCAGCCCGACGACCGACGTCTTCACCGGCCTCGGCCTGTTCGCGGTGGGGGTGCTCGTGGGAGCCGGCCTCGGCCTCATGTTCGCGCCGAAGCGGGGCGACGAGATGCGCCAGCTCGTCGGCGAGGCCTGGAAGAACCGCGGCCGGACGGGCCAGGACTTCCAGCGCGAGATGGGAGTGGAGTCGGGGCTTCCGCCCACGACGTCGGCAGGTCACTGAGCGCCGCGGGCGCTCGGTGCGAGGGGGCGCTACGCGCCGGTCCCGGCCGGCGCCGGCGCCCCCTCGTCCGACGCGGACCTCGCGATGCGCGCCCAGAGCGCGTCGGTGCCGGTGCCCTCGATCGCCGAGAACGGCACCGCGTCTCCCCGCTCGAGCTGCAGCGTCTCCTCGACCGTTCGGAGCGCGGCGCTTCGCCGCGTCTTCGGCAGCTTGTCCATCTTCGTCGCGGCCACGAGCACGCGCCGGCCGGTGGCGCGCAGGAACGACGCGGCGTCGACGTCGCTCTCGGAGGGAGCGTGGCGAGCGTCGACGATGAGCACCACCGCGCGGAGCACGTCGCGGGCGCGGAGGTAGTCCTCGATCATCGCCGCCCAGCGATCGCGCTCGTCGCGCGACACCTTGGCGTAGCCGTAACCCGGCAGATCGCAGAAGCGCACGTGGCGTGGCCGCGCGGCCGGCGTGGGCCGGAAGGCGATGTCGAAGAACTGGAGCGCGCGCGTGCGGCCGGGCGTCGCCGACACGCGCGCGAGCCCCTTCTTGCGCGTGAGCGCGTTCAGCATCGACGACTTGCCGACGTTCGAGCGGCCGACGAACGCGAGCTCCGGCGTGGCGCTCATCGGCCACTCCTTCTGCTTCGTCGCGGTCTTCACGAACTCCGCGGAGACGACCTGGATCGGCACGTCAGCGCCCCTTCCTCTCGTCGACCCAGTGCTCGATGAGCGGCATCTTTCGCTTCGCGTCGAAGCGCTCGAGGCTCGGGGTCGACTCCGTGTGGCACGCGCCGCAGGTCTTCTCGCCGGGATCGACGAGCCCGAGCGCGTGGGAGAGCTCCGGATCGCGCATCACGTAGCTCGCGGCGTAGAGCTCGCCGGGGCCGTGGCAGGCCTCGCAGCTCACGCCGGAGATCCCGTCGGCGGCGTCGGGCGCGTGGCAGGACAGGCACCGCCGGTCCTCGCGGCTCTTCTCGGGCAGGCTCTCGCGGGCGCGCGCGTGCGGCCCGGCGCGCCAGCGTGCGTACGCGGCGGGGTGACAGGCCTTGCACGTCTCGGGGCCGACGCGGTCGCCGGCGAGGGCGAGGGCGGGCAGCGCGAGGGCGCACACGAGGGCGAGACGGACGGGGGCGATCACGGGCACGGAGTATAATGTCTCATGCGTCCCGTCCACCCTGCTCTGCTGGTCCTCGTCGCCCTCGTGCCGGCGCTCGCGGTCGCGCGCCCTTGGCAGGGCATCCAGCCCGGCGCCAGCACCCAGCGCGACGTGGTCGAGCGCTTCGGGGAGCCGGTCACGCGGGCGAAGCGCGGCGCGCGCACCGTCCTCGCCTACCACGGCGAGCACGCGCCCGCGGGGACGCGCCAGGCGCAGTTCCACGTCGATCCCGCCGGCGTCGTGCAGGAGATCACGATCTTCCTCACCGCCCAGCTCGACGCGGAGACCGTGGAGGGGACGTACGGGAAGCCGCCGCAGCGCACGTTCCTCGAGGACACCTTCCAGAAGGTGTGGCTCTATCCCGCCGCCGGCGTGACCGTCTACTTCGGGAAGGACGGAAACGTCGAGGCGCTCACCTTCTCCCAGGGCAAGGCGCGCCCGGCCGCCTCGGGCCCCTCGGCCGGCGGGGCGCCGGCCGCCGGGGCCGCCGCGCCGGGCGGGACCCAGGCGGCGCGCTAGCGTGCGTGTCATCGGCCTCACCGGCGGGATCGCCACCGGAAAGAGCACGTTCGCGGCGGCCCTGCGCAGCCGGGGCGTCCCGGTCATCGACGCTGACGCGCTTGCGCGCGCGGTGGTCGAGCCCGGCACCCCGGCGCTCTCCGAGATCGCGCGCGTCTTCGGGCCCGGCGTGCTCGACGCCCGGGGCGCCCTCGACCGGCGCGCGCTCGGCGCCATCGTCTTCTCGGACCCGGGGGCGCGGCGGCGCCTCGAGGAGATCACCCACCCGGCCATCCGCGCGGCGATGGTGGCCGAGACCGCCCGCCTCGCCGGCCTCGGACACGACCTCGCCTTCTACGACGTGCCGCTCCTCTTCGAGGTCGGCCTCGACGCGGCGCTCGACAGCGTCGTCGTGGTGTGGGCGCCGCGCGACGTGCAGCGCGCCCGGGTCGTGCGGCGGGACCGGAGCACCCCCGCCGAGGCGGACGCGCGCCTCGCGGCGCAGCTCCCCATCGACGAGAAGGCCAGGCGGGCCGACTTCCTCGTGGACAACGCCGACGAGGAGGACCTCGGCCCCAAGGCGGACCGCCTCCTCGCGGACCTCCGGCGGGGCCTCGGGCGGAAGCTTCCCAACGCACCCGCCGTACGTTATTGACCCCGCCGATGCCCTCCTCCGAGCGCGTCCAGCTCGTCACCGGCTACCCCGGCTTCATCGGCAAGCGCCTCGTGCGCCAGCTCGCCCAGGCGGCGCCCGACCGTGGCCGGCTCGTGCTGCTCGTGCAGCCGAAGCACGCGGCCGCCGCGCGCGCCGAGCTCGCCGCCCTGGGGGCGCGGCACACCGAGGTCGTCGAGGGCGACGTCGAGCAGATGCACCTCGGCCTCTCCGGCGCCGAGTTCAAGGCGCTCGCCGGCGCGGTGACCGACGTCTGGCACCTCGCCGCCATCTCCTGGCTCGGGGCCGATCCGCGCTACGTCCGTCGCGTGAACGTCGAGGGCACCCGCAACGTCCTCGAGCTCGCGCAGCGCGCTCGCCGGCTCGCGCGGCTCAACCACTTCTCGACCGCGCTCGTCTCCGGCGACCGCGAGGGCGTCATCCTCGAGGACGAGCTGGCGCTGGGCCAGCGCTTCCACGACGCCTACGAGGAGAGCAAGTACGAGGCGGAGCTGCTCGTCCGCCGCGCGCAGGCCGATCTTCCCGCGACGATCTACCGGCCGAGCATCGTGGTGGGCGACTCGCGCACCGGCGAGATCGACCGCTTCGAGGGCCCGTACGCGCTCGCGATCCTCCTCGTGGCGTCGCCGCTCGCCGTCCCGCTGCCGCTCCCGGGCGCCGGCTCGGCGCCGCTCAACGTCGTGCCGATCGACTTCGTCGTCGAGGCGTCGCTCTCGATCGCGCGGAACCCCGCCGCGGCGGGCAAGACCGTCCACCTCGTCGACCCCGCGCCGCTCTCGACGCGGCGCGTGTACGAGCTCATCGCCGCGCGCGCGGGCAAGCGGCTCCCCTCGATCGCCTTCCCGTCCCGAGCGTTCGACGCGATCCTCCAGCTCCCCGTGCTCGAGCGGCTCTCCCGCCCGCACCGCCCCGCGCTCGCGCGGGTGAACCACCTCGCGATCTACAACCCGCGCAACCTGCTCGACCTGCTCGAGGGCACCGGCATCCGCTGCCCGCCCATCGCGAGCTACCTCGACCGCCTCATGGACTTCGTGCAGGGCGCCTTCGCGCGCCGGCGCGAGGACGCCGCCCGGGCGGCGGAGGTGGAGGACCCGCTCGATCCGCGCGGGTGACCGGGCGCCGCCGCCGTGAACCTCGCGACGGCACGGCTCGGCCCTGGCGAGCGACGCCGTGACGCGCGGCGTCAGGCGCGCCGGCCGGGGCCGGAGACTTGTGCTGCCGTCCGCTCTCCCTTACAGGGATGGGATGAAACGCCTCCAGGACTTCACCGCGGGCGACACCTTCGAGCTCGTCCGGGAGGTCGATCCTTACCGTCCCGTCTACTACGCGGGCGCGTCGGGCGACTTCAACCCGATCCACATCGACCCCGAGGTCGGCCGCGCCGCCGGGTACCACGGCGTCATCCTCCAGGGCATGTGCACGTTCTCGTGGCTCTCCGACGCGTGCGTGGGGTACCTGGACGATCCCGCGCGGCTCGTGCGCGTGCGCGCCCGCTTCACGAAGCCCGTACAGGTGGGCGACGTCATCCGGATCGAGGGGCGCTGCGTGGCCGTCGAGGGCAGCGCGGTGAAGCTGGAGCTCTCCGCGAGGAACCAGCGGGGTGAGGACGTGCTGAAGAGCGCCGTGGCCGAGGGCCGCGTCGAGGAGAGGTGATCGCGTGCCCGTCGACAGGAAGCACCTCGGCCGCCGCTACGGGCCGTACCGGTTCCAGGTGAGCGTCGAGCAGATCAAGGACTTCGTGGCCGCCACCGGCGGCGGCGTCCCCGGCCATGCGTTCCCGAGCCCGCCGGACCGGTTCCATCACCCGTGGACCTGGGACGAGGAGGCCGCGAAGGCGTCCCCGCACGGCGGGATCGTCGCGCCCCCGACGTTCGCGACCACGTTCGCCATCGAGCCGTTCGCGCGGGCCTGCTCGGATCCGGAGCTCGCGGTGAACGTCCTCCGGCTGGTCCACGGAGAGCAGGAGTTCGAGTTCCACGAGCCGGTGCGCCCGGGCGACGTCCTCGAGACCGAGGGCGAGATCACCCGCCTCCAGGAGCGCGGCAACCTCGACTTCGTCGAGGTCACCACGACCACGCGCAACCAGCACGGGCGCGTGGTGGTGAAGGGCGTCTGGACGGCGATCGTCCGTAATTGACGGCTCGAGCGACGGCGTGATTCGCGACACCGAGTGGTCGCGAATCACGCACCGTCACGCGCTGCCGCTCAGCGCCGCGCCATCGACCGCTGGTGGGCGTCGCTCGACTCGTCGTGGATGAGCCCCTTCACCTTGTCCGCGAGCTCCGGCGTCACCGTCAGGTTGTGCGCCTGCTGCGCGTGACGACCGGCCTGATCCAGGATCTCCTGCTCGTTGCTCCCGCGCGCCACGAAGTCGCAGCTCATCCCCACGTCCCGGCAATGGAAGTCCTTCATGGTCCACCTCCCCGCAGCCACGTACCGCGGGCCGGCGGCGCCGGCGAGGGGACGCACGGGTTCCCTCGCACTCGGGCTCGCGCGGTGGAGCGGGCGCACGCCCGCGGCGCAGCCGCCACGGCGCGCGCAGGGCGGCGCGCGCCGCGGGCGGTGCCCGAAAGCAGGACGCCCCCGCCGGCGAGGCCGACGGGGGCTCCGTGACGACTCGCGCGGCGCGCCGGGCGCGCCTCGAGTCACTCGTCGTCTTCGCCGGCCCCGAGCAGCGCCGAGATGCTCGGCCCGCTCTTCGCCGCCCCGAGCGCGCGCACCGCGTCGAGGTGGTGCAGGAGGAGCGCGCGGTTGTCGCCCACGTTCAGGTTCTGCAGCTCGAGCGCGCCGATGCGGTCCTCCGGCGTGAACGCCGGCTCCTCCACCCGCTCCATGGAGAGCTTCTCGGGCGCGTAGCTCATGTACACGGCCTTCGTGGCGACGATCGTCCAGTCGTCCCCGCGGCGCAGCTCGACCTTCACGGAGCCGGTGACCGCCGGGGCGATCCAGCGCGTGAGCGCGTCCCGGAGCATCATCGCCTCGGGGTCGTACCACTTGCCCTCGTACAGCAGCCGGCCCAGCCTGCGCCCGAGCGTGAAGTAGAGATCGAGGGTGTTCTCGTTGTGGATCGCGGAGAGGAGCCGCTCGTAGGCGAGGTGGAGGAGCGCCATGCCGGGCGCCTCGTAGATGCCGCGGCTCTTCGCGTCGATGACGCGGTTCTCGATCTGGTCGCTCATCCCCAGGCCGTGGCGCCCGCCGATGCGGTTCGCCTCGAGGAACAGCTCGTAGGGCGACTCGAAGCGCTTGCCGTTGAGCTCCACCGGCTGGCCGTTCTCGTAGGCGACCGTCACCTCCTCGGCCTTGACCGCCACCTCCGGCTTCCAGTGCGCGACGCCCATGATCGGGTTCACGATCCGCATGCCCGAGTCGAGCCGCTCGAGGTCCTTCGCCTCGTGCGTGGCGCCGAGCACGTTGGCGTCGGTGGAGTAGGCCTTCTCCGTCCCCATCTTGTAGGGGAGCTTCCGGCGCTCGAGGTACTCGCTCATCTCCTTGCGGCCGCCGAAGGCGGTCACGAAGGCCTGGTCGAGCCAAGGCTTGTAGATCTTGAGGTCGGGGTCGACCAGGATCCCGTAGCGGTAGAAGCGCTGGATGTCGTTGCCCTTGTGCGTCGAGCCGTCGCCGAAGACGTGCACGCCGTCCTCGCGCATCGCCCGCACGATGGCGGTCGTGGTCACCGCGCGGCCGAGGGGGGTCGTGTTGAAGTACTTCTTGCCGCCCGAGGAGAGGTGGAACGCGCCGCACTGGATGGCGGCGAGCCCCTCCCGCACCATCGAGTCGCGGCAGTCGATGAGCCGCGCCTTCACGGCGCCGTGCTGCAGCGCGATGGGCGGGATGTCGGCCGGGTTCGCCTCGTCCGGCTGCGCGAGGTCGGCCGTGTAGGCGTGGACGGCCATGCCCTGCTCCGACAGCCAGGCGACGGCGCAGCGGGTGTCGAGGCCTCCGCTGAAGGCGATTCCGAGGGCGGTTCCCTTGGGCGGGAGCGACTTGTAGATGCGGCTCATGGTCCCCGCGACGTAGCAGAAAATGCCGTCGCGTTCCAGCGCGGCCCGCGCCGGGAGGCGCGCTCGCTCGCCTCCTAGACCGCGATCACGCCCTCGGCGAGCAGCCGCGCGAGGATCCGGGCCGTGTCGAGCCGCGGCAGGCCGGAGAGGGCGAAGAGCGCCTCGAAGTCCACCGTCCCGTCGACCTGCGCGAGCAGGAAGCCGGCCCGGTGATCGAGGTTCAGCCAGAGGACCTCCTCCGGACGGATGGCGAGGCGCGGCACGCCCGTGCGCGGGCCGAGCTTCGACTCGTACATCGCGACGAGCGTCGCCTCGTTCTCCGCCAGGTACGCGCGCGCCTCCGGGTGGTCGGGATCGACCTGCAGGACCTTCTCGATGAGCTCGAGCGAGCCCGAGAAGTCGCCGAGCGCGAACAGCTCCTTCGCGGCCGCGAGCCACGCGGTCGGCTCGCCCCGCCGGTCCGCGCCGCCCGGGGCGCCCGGGGCGCCCTCCGGCACGAGGGGTCGCAGGCCCGACTTCTCCGAGACCGCCTCGAGATCCAGGCCGCCTCCCGGCTCGAGCACGTAGGTCGCGGCGGCCGCCGGACCGTCGTCCCAGGGCGACGGCGCGAACTCCTGCCCGCGCTCGGTCCGCGGCGAGGCCGGGACGGGGTGCGGCGTCACGTACCGCGAACCGGGCACCGGCGTCACCGCGCGGAACGTGCCCGGGGTGGGCGTCGAGGCGGGCGTCACGGCGTGGATCCGGACGATGTACCCGCGCGCCTTCGCGTTGCCGGGATCGAGCACCAGGACCGCCTGGAACGCGGCCAGCGCGTCCTTCACGCGCCCGGCGAGGTAGGCCTTCACGCCCTGGTCGATGAGCTCCGCAACCGTCGCCATCGCTCACCGTCCCCCGGGCGTGCGCCCGCCGGCGGCGAGCCCCTGGAAGAGCGCGAGCGTGCGCTCGAGGGGCTCCACCTCCGCGGCGAGGGCGTCGCCGTCCCGCGCCTGCATCGCCGCCCGCGCTCGCGCGAGTACGGCCTCGGCCTTCCTCAGCGCGTCCCCCCCGAAGCGCGTCCGCTCGATCGCGTCGCGCGCGGCGGGGACGAGCGCCTCGACCTCGTTCACCATCCGGCTGACCCACTGCCGCCGCTCCTCGATCTCGCGCGTCGTCTGCTTGCGCTGGAGCTGCTCGTCGAGCTGCTCGTCGAGGATCCGCCGCAGCTCCTCCTCGGTCAGGCCGGAGGTGGCGGTGACCGTGATCGACTGCCGCTGCCCGGTGGCGACGTCCTTCGCCGAGACGCCGACGATGCCGTCCGCGCTGATCTCGAAGGTGACCTCGATCGAGATCTCGCCGCGCCGGGCGGGCGGGATGCCGTCGAGGACGAACTCGCCCAAGAGCTCGTTCTCGATCGCGCGCTCGCTCTCGCCCTGGAGGACGGCGATGCGCACGGAGGTCTGATCGTCCTTCACCGTCGTGAAGAGGTGGGTCTGCGCGGTGGGGACGGTGGTGTTCCGCGGGATGACCGTCTGGAAGTAGCCGCCCACCACGAGCAGGCCGAGGTTCTGGGGCGTGACGTCGAGGAGGAGGACGTCGTCCCCCTTCGCCGGCGCCGCGAGGGCGTGGGCCTGGATCGCCGCGCCGAGCGCGACCACCTCGTCCGGGTGGACCCCCTTGCACGGCTCGCGCCCGAAGAACTCGCGCACCGCGCGCTGCACGCGCGGCATGCGGGTCATCCCGCCGACGAGGATCACCTCGCCGACCTGGGCCGGGCGGACGCCGGCGTCCTTCAGGGTCCGATCGGTGACGGCGATGCAGCGATCGACGAGGTCCTTCGTGAGCTCCTCGAGCCCCTCGCGCGAGAGCTGGCGGTCGAGGTGCAGGGCGCCCTTGCCCTCCCCGCCGCCGAGCAGGAACGGCAGGTGGATCGCGGCGGTCTGGGTGGAGGAGAGCTCGCACTTGGCGCGCTCGGCCGCGTCGCGGACCCGCTGCAGCGCCATCTTGTCCTGGCGAAGGTCCACCCCGCCGTGCTCCTTCGCGAAGCCGAAGGTGAGCCAGTCCATGACCCGGCGGTCGAAGTCCTCGCCGCCGAGGTAGGTGTCGCCGCCGACGGCGACGACGTCGTAGACGCTCCTGCCGATGTCGAGCACCGAGACGTCGAACGTGCCGCCGCCGAGGTCGAACACGACGACCTTGCTCTGCACGTGCTTCCCGAACCCGTAGGCGAGCGCCGCGGCCGTGGGCTCGTTCACGATCCGCAGCACCTCGAGCCCGGCGATCCGCCCCGCGTCCTTCGTGGCCTGGCGCTGCCCGTCGTTGAAGTAGGCGGGGACGGTGACGACGGCGCGGCGCACCGGCCGGCCCAGGAACGCCTCCGCGTCCCCCTTCAGCTCGGCGAGCACGAGCGCCGAGATCTCCGGGATGGAGACCCCGCGGCCGCCGAGCTCCACGCGGACGTCGTTCCCCTCCGGGCCCGCCACGAGCGCGTAGGGCAGGACCTTGCGGGCGTCCTCGACCTCCTGCGACCCCCAGCGCCGGCCGATGAGCCGCTTCGCGGCGAACACCGTGCCGTCGGGGTTCGTGATCGCCTGCCGCTTCGCGAGCGCGCCCACGAGGCGCTTGCCGTTCTTCGCGATCGCCACGACCGAGGGCGTGAGCGGCTGTCCGGTGCGCCCGGGGATGACGCGCGGGACGCCGTCCTGGACAGTGGCGACCACCGAGTTCGTGGTGCCGAGGTCGATGCCGACGACGGGATCGAGGTCGCTCATCCGAGGAAGCTCCACCGGAGGCTCTTCAGGCGCGCCCTGGCCGACGCGCGTCCGGGCTCGAGCTCCAGGGCCCGCTCCAGCGCGCGGCGGGCCTCCTTCCGCTCACCCTGCGCGTCGAGCACCATCCCGAGCGCCTCGTGGGCGATCGCGGCCCGCGGCGCGGCGCGCACCGCGGCGTCGGCGAGGGCCCGCGCCGCCGCGACGTCGCCCGCCGCGAGCGCCGCGCGCG
>NZ_JALCYX010000119.1:0-8210 GCF_022690695.1 Anaeromyxobacter sp. SG17 | reverse complement strand
AGGCGCACGCGGACGCCGCCCCGGCGCCGCAGGCCTCCGCCGGCGCGCGAGCGCTCGCGCCGGAGCCGTCCCCCGGTGCGCGCGCGACGGCGCGGCCGGGGCTCGGCACGGAGTTCGCGGAGGAGCACGCCTCCCACGTGCGCACGGTCCGCTTCGAGCGCGCGAGCGCGAAGCCCGAGGCGGTGCTCGCCCTCCGCTACGACGATCGCGAGGGGCTCGCGGCGCTCGGGATCGACGTGGACGGCCGCTGGGCGGCGCGGCGCGAGGCCTGGCTGCGCGAGACCGCCGAGCCGTTCCGCGAGCGCGGCTACGCCGAGCCGCCTCCCGGCTGGCGCGGGCGATAGCGGGTAGGTCTGGACCGCCCGGCCCGTCCGGGCGGCCCAGCTCCGCTGTGGGGGCCGGTGCGCGGGGGACGCAAAGTCGATCATGCCGATAGGGGCGTGTAGATTGCGGCTCTCTGCCGCACGGCCGTTCGCGTGCGGCAAAAGGGAGCCTCCATGACGCAACCGTCCCGCCGCCTCGATCGTGCTCGCACGAACGTCTTCGCCCGCCGGTTCCTCGCGGCCGCCACGCTCCTCGCGATGGGCCCGCTCGGCGTCCGCGCGGAGCCGTCGACGGCCGCGGCGGTCGCGGCCGCTCCCGAGGCGCCGGCCGCCGAGGCCCAGCCCATCGTGCTCCCCGCCCCGAAGAGCTTCGCGGCCGCCGTGAAGCTCGTCGAGGACGCCGCGGGCGTGAAGGGCGGCCAGATCGACAGCGAGGTCAAGCCGATCCCGCTCTCCGAGGGCCGTGCCTTCGCGGTCGACACCCGCACCGCGGAGCGGCTGCTCGCGGGCAGCCACACGACGTTCCGCAAGGCCGGGGTCTACCTGTTCCGCTACGAGCGCAGCTTCGGCCTCGCTGGCGAGAAGGACCTCGTGGGCCTCCTCGCGACGGCCGACCCGAACGTCGTGATCCGCCGCATCGGCACGGCAGGCCCGAAGCGCGGGGTGACGAGCGAGCAGATCGTGGCGTGGCTCTCCACCCTGGAGCGGGACGAGGCGTTCGAGCTGTACGAGATCGGGGCGGACTACGTCGCCGGGCGGTTCCAGCGGCAGCCGAAGGACCCGGAGAAGATCGCGCGCCGGGCGGCCGAGATCGCGCCCGACCTCGTCGCCGGGCACTCGAACCCGATCGCCGGGCTCGCGGACCTCATCGGCAAGCACCGCACGCTGTACCTGATCTGGGAGTGAGCCGCCGTCGCGCGCCGTAGGCGCCGCGCTCAGCCGAGCGCCGCGAGCTCCTTCTTCAGCACCTTCCCCATGGCGTTCCGCGGCAGGCTCTCGACGAGCCGCACCGCGCGCGGGCGCTTGTGGGGCGAGAGGAGCCGGGCGACGTGCTCGGCGAGCTCCTCCGGGCGCGGGGCCGCGCCCGGGGCGGGGACCACGAACGCCACGATCCGCTCGCCGAGATCCTCGTCGGCGACGCCGATCACGGCCGCCTCCCGCACCGCGGGGTGCTCGAGCAGCGCCGCCTCCACCTCCCCGGCGCCGACCTTGTAGCCGCCGGTCTTGATGAGGTCGGTGGCGCGGCGGCCGACGATGCGCACCTCGCCGCCCGGCCCGATCGACGCGATGTCTCCCGTGTAGAAGAAGCCGTCCGCGTCCATCGCCGCGGCCGTCGCGTCCGGCCGGTTGAGGTAGCCCGCGAACACCGTCGGGCCCTTCACCGCCACCTCGCCGAGGACGTCGGGGCCCGGCTCGAGCGGGCGCCGCGCGTCGTCCACGAGGCGGAGGGTGACCCCGGGCAGCGGCGGCCCGACCGCGCCCGGCGTGCGCGGGCCGTCGTGGCGCGCGGCGGTGAGGATGAGCGTCTCGGTGAGGCCGTAGCGCTCGACGACGCGCTGCCCGAACAGCCGGAACAGGCGGTCGTTCTCGCGGACGGGCAGCGCCGCGGACCCCGAGACGAGGAGCCGCGCGCACCCGAGCCGCCGCGCCTCGTCTGGCCTCGCCTCGCAGTGCTCGGCGAGCCGGTGGTACATCGTGGGCACGGCGAAGAGCATCGTGCCGCCGCCCTCCATCGCCGCGCACACCCCCTCCGGCGTGAAGCGGGGGAGGAGCAGGATCGACGCCCCGACGCGCAGGGACCCGAGCACGCCGAGGACGAGGCCGTGCACGTGGAAGAGCGGCAGCGCGTGCACGAGCGCGTCGCGATCCGTCCACCCCCACGCCGACACGAGCGCGTCGAGGTCGAACGCGGCGTTCCGGTGCGTGATGATCGCGCCCTTCGGCTTGCCGGTGGTGCCCGACGTGTAGAGCACGAGGAGCGGGTCGTCCGGGCGGGGCGCCGGCGGCGAGGCGCCCGGGCCGTCGAGCGTGATCCCCCGGACGTCCGGCGTGCGCGCCCGGAAGGAGGCGGGGTCGGCCGCGAGGACGAGACGCGGCGCGGCGTCGGCGAGCACGTGGCCGAGCTCGCCCTCGCCGAGCGCCGGGTTGAGTGGCACCGTCGCCACCCCGGCGAGCGCGTCGCCGATGACGGCGGCGATCGTCGCGAGCTCGGGCGTCGCCCAGAGCGCGACGCGCTCGCCTGCGCGGACGCCGTCCTGGAGCAGGCGGGCCGCGTGGGCGCGCGCGGCGCGGTCGAGCTCGGCGTAGGAGACGTCGGCGCGACGCGGCGCGGCGCCGGCGCGCGTCACGGCCGCCGGGCCGGCGCTCGCGATGACGCGCAGCGCCACGCGGCCGCCGCGCGCCGCGAGCTCGGGGAGGAGCGGGTGCATGTCCCCGGAGTGTAAGGCCCGTCGCCGCGGGCCCGGGTCTCCGTTGGGGCCCAGGTGGATCTTCGCGTTGCGCCGGGACCATCGTGTCGCGAAGCCGTAATCCATAATTACGGAGACGCGGCTCTCCTTCGCCCTGGAGGCGCTCATGAGCACTCGCAACCCCCGCCGGCCGTACGCCCCGCTGCTCCTCGCGCTGGCCGCGCTCGCCGCGGCCGCCGCCCTCCCCGGCGCCGCGGCCGCCGCCGACAAGGACAAGATCCTGATCGGCGCGACGCTGCCGCTCACCGGCGCGGAGGCCCGCGTCGGCGGGTTCTTCAAGGAGGGCTACGACCTCGCGTTCGAGCAGGTGAGCAAGGCCGGCGGCCTCGAGGTCGGCGGCAAGAAGCTGCCGGTGCAGTTCCTCCTCCTCGACGACACGAGCACGCAGGCGTCGGCGGTGAGCCTCGCCGACCGGCTCGTGAACAGCGACCGGGTCGACTTCCTCCTGGGCACCTACGCGAGCCACCTCGTGGAGGCGCAGAGCACGGTCGCCGAGCAGAACCGCGTGCCGTACGTGAACGGCGGCGGCGGCGCGACCAAGATCTACAAGCGCAAGTTCAAGTACCTCTTCGGCCTCATCTCCCCCGTCGAGCTGCTCGGCGGGACGCTCATGCAGTGGATGGACGAGCAGCAGAAGGCCGGCAAGCTGCCGAAGCCCGCGAAGATCGCGCTCCTGTGGGAGAACACCGCGCACGGCAAGGACTTCCGCAAGGGCGTCTCCGACTTCGCCGGGAAGAGCGGCGGCGCGTACCAGGTCGTGGTCGACGAGTCGTTCGAGCTCAACGCGCGCGACTTCGGGGCGCTCCTCGGGAAGGTGAAGGCCGCGAACGTGGACCTGTTCCTCGTGGACGCCCACCTGCCCGACTACATCACCATGCACCGTCAGTACGTGGCGAACGGGATGTGCCACAAGGTCGTGAGCTACGGCGCGCGCGGCGGCGAGAAGGACGCGGTGAAGGCGCTCGGGCAGGAGAACGTGAACTACGTCCTCTCCGGCGTCTGGTGGAACGCGCAGCTCGGGACGAAGCCCGGCCCCTCGCAGGAGTTCGTGAAGGCGTTCAAGGCGAAGTACGGCGGCCGCGAGCCGGAGTGGTTCCAGGCGCTCGCGTACGAGAGCGCGCGTGCCCTGTTCACCGCCATCCAGCAGGCGGGCAAGGTCGACCGGGAGGCGGTGCGCGCCAAGCTCGCGTCGATGAAGATGCCGTCGCTCCTGCCCGGCGGGACCCTCGAGTTCAAGGCCGAGTTCGGGCAGCAGGCGCAGAACTCGTTCGTGGTGCAGCAGAACCAGCCGGACGGCACCTCGCCCATCATCTTCCCGAAGGACGTGGCGAGCGCCGCCGGCGTCGCCCCGAACCCGCGCTGCGCGAAGTGATCCCGTGGACCGCTTCGTCGACCTCGCCGTCTCCGCGGTGCTGCTCGCCGGGCTCTACGCCACCATGGCGTACGGGCTCGGCCTCATCTACGGCGTGCTCCGCGTGGTGAACCTCGCCCATGGCGGGGTCATCATGGCCGGCGCCTACCTGGGCTGGATCCTCCACGGGTGGCTGGGGCTCGACCCCTACCTGGCCATCCCGCTCGTCGTGGGCGTCACGTTCCTGCTCGGCGTCCTCACCTACCGGGTGCTCGTGCGCCACCTGCCGCGCGGCGCCGCGGGCGGGCCCGCCTCGCTCCTGCTCCTCTTCGGCGTGTGGCTCGTCCTCCGCAACGCGGCGTACCTGCTCTTCAGCGGGAACGACCAGACCATCCGGACGGCCTACTCGACGCGGGCGATCCCGCTCCTCGGCTCGTACGTCTCGGTGAACCGCCTCGCGGTGCTCGCGATCGCGGTCGTCACCCCGGCGGCGCTGCAGCTCCTGCTCAAGCGGACGTACCTCGGCCGCGCCATCCGCGCCGTGGCGCAGAACGCGGACAGCTGCACGCTCGTGGGGATCGACGTGGAGCGCATCTACACGATCACCTTCGGGCTCGGCACGGCCCTCGCCGGGCTCGCGGGGCTCCTCTCCGCGACGATCTTCTCGTTCAACCCCGGGTTCGGGTCCGGCGAGCTCCTCAAGTCGTTCGTGGTGGTGGTGCTCGGCGGCCTGGGCAGCGTGTTCGGGACCGGGATCGCGGCCCTCGTCCTCGCGGTGGTCGAGGTGTTCGCGATCCTCGTGCTCCCCTCCTACCTCACGGCGGCGGTCGGCTTCGTCATGCTCGTGCTCGTCCTCGTGTTCCGGCCGGGCGGGCTCTTCGGCCAGCGGGTGCTCGGATGAAGTTCGCCTGGCCTCCGATCGTGCCGCGCTGGGCGCTGGCGGCGTTCGTCCTCGTCGTCGCCGCGCTCGCCGTCGCGCCCGCCGCGCTCGACCTCTCCATCTACTCGAAGAACCTCGTCACGCTCGCCTTCCTGATGATCTCGGGCGCGCTCGCCTGGAACTGGATGGGCGGCTTCGTGGGGCAGGTGAGCTTCGGCCACGCGGCGCTGTTCGGCGTGGGCGGGTTCGTCGCGGCGCGCCTCATGATCATGGAGCCGCCCGCGCCGGCGCCGCTCGCCTGGCTGGTGGGCGGGATCGCGGCGGGCATCTTCTCGCTCGGCGCGCACCCGATGCTGCGGCTGCGCGGGCCGTACTTCTCGATCGCCACCATCGGCGTGGGCGAGGCGGCCCGGCTCCTGTTCACCTACTGGGAGGACTTCACGGGCGGCTCCTCCGGCCTCTCGCTGCCCATCGACGTGGAGATGAAGGACCGGCTCTACTTCTGGGGGCTCGGGCTCGCGGCCCTGGTCGTGGCGGCGTCGTTCCTCATCCGTCGCTCGACGCTCGGGCTGCAGCTCCTCGCCATCAAGGCCGACGTGGACGCCGCCGCAGACGTCGGGGTCAACGCGACCTTCTACCAGGACCTCGTCTTCGCGCTGTCCGCGGTGGTGGTGGGCATCACCGGCGGGCTCTACGCCGCGTACTTCAGCTTCATCGAGCCGGGCGACATGTTCGGCTTCGATCGCTCGATCGCCTTCGTCCTCATGTCGGTGATCGGCGGGGTGGGGACGGTCCTCGGACCGGTGCTCGGCGCGATCGTGTTCGTGCTGCTGCGCCAGTTCCTGCTCGCCTCCTACCCGCAGCTCTACCTGGGCCTCTACGGGCTCCTCCTCATCTTCATCATCCTCTTCGAGCCGCTCGGGCTCACCGGCCTCGCGCTGCGCCTCGCCCGCGCCGTGCGGCGCCGCGCGCGCCGCGAGCCGCGCGAGTCGCTCGCCTGACCGACCCCATGCCACCGCTCCTCAGCTGCCACGCGGTCTCGAAGAGCTTCGGCGGCCTCAAGGCCGTCGACGAGGTCACGCTCGAGCTCAACGAGGGCGAGATCCTCGGCGTCATCGGCCCGAACGGCGCCGGGAAGACCACGCTCTTCAGCCTCATCGCGGGCTCGATCCGGCCGACCTCGGGCGAGGTCCGGCTCCAGGGCTGGCGCGTCTCGGGGTACGCCGCGCACCGCGTGGTGCGCGCCGGGATCGTCCGCACGCACCAGATCGTGCGGCCCTTCCCGAACCTCACCGTGGCCGAGAACGTCGCCGTCGGCGCGATCCACGGCAGCTGGCGCGCGGAGGGCACGCCGCGCCAGCGCGCCGCGGAGATCGTCGAGTTCGTCGGCCTGGCCGACCGCGCCGGCCAGCTCCCCGGCGCGCTCACCCTCTCGGGCCGCAAGCGGCTCGAGCTCGCGCGCGCCCTCGCCACGGTGCCCCGGGTGCTCATGCTCGACGAGGTCATCGCCGGCGTGAACCCCGCCGAGGCGATGAAGCTCGCCGCGCTCATCCGGCGCATCCGCGACGAGCGGAAGGTCTCGGTCATCATGATCGAGCACGTCATGCCGGCGGTGATGTCGCTCTCCGACCGGGTGGCCGTGCTCGACCACGGCAAGAAGATCTCCGAGGGCCTGCCGGCCGAGGTGGTCCGCGATCCGCTCGTCGTCGAGGCCTACCTCGGCAAGGGCCACGAGGTGAGCGCGTGAGCGAGCCCCTCCTGAGCGTCGACGCGATCGACGTGTTCTACGGGGACATCCAGGTCCTGTACGGCCTCAGCCTCGAGGTGCGCGAGGGCGAGATCGTCACGCTCCTCGGCTCGAACGGCGCGGGCAAGACCACCACGCTGCGCGCCGTCTCCGGGCTCCGGCGCCCGCGCGCCGGGGACATCCGCTTCCGCGGGAAGTCGCTCGTGGGTCTCCCCGCCGCCGGCCGGGCGGAGCTCGGGATCGCCCTCGTCCCCGAGGGCCGCGATCTCTGGGCCCAGCTGACCGTGCGGGAGAACCTCGATCTCGGCGCCTACCACCCGCGCGTGCGCGCGAACGCGGCGCGCAACCTGGAGCGGGTGTTCACGATGTTCCCGCGCCTCTCCGAGCGGAGCGGCCAGATCGCGGGCAGCCTCTCCGGGGGCGAGCAGCAGATGTGCGCCATCGGGCGGGCGCTCATGGGAGAGCCCGTCCTCCTCATGCTGGACGAGCCCTCCCTCGGCCTCGCGCCGATCCTGGTCGACCAGGTGATGCGGACCGTGTCCGACCTGCACGCCCAGGGCATGACCGTCCTGCTCGTCGAGCAGAACCTGCGCAAGGCGCTCGAGGTGGCGCAGCGCGGCACCGTGATCGAGACCGGGCGCGTGCGGCTCGAGGGGACGAGCGCGGAGCTCTCCGCCAACCCCGAGATCCGCACGGCGTACCTCGGCCTCTGAGCGGAGAGCGACCCGATGACGCGCATCGCCCAACGCGCGCTGTACGAGGAGGTCGCCGAGCGGCTCCGGCAGCTCATCTACGCCGGCGATCTCGAGCCGGGGACGTGGATCGACGAGCGCGCCCTGGTCGAGCGCTTCGGCATCAGCCGGACGCCGCTGCGCGAGGCGCTGAAGGTGCTGCACGCGGAGGGGCTCGTGCGCCTCACGCCGCGCCGCGGGTCGTTCGTCTCCGGCGAGCTGACGCCGCGGGACCTCGACGAGATCTTCCCGCTCATGGCGCTGCTCGAGGGGCTGTGCGCGCAGGAGGCAGTCCGCAAGGCCGGGCCGGACGACGTCCGCCGGCTCGAGGCGCTCCACGAGCGGCTCGAGCGCTGCGCCGCGGCGGACGATGTGGGCAGGTACTACGAGCTCAACTACCTCTTCCACCAGGCGGTGCAGGACCTCGCCGCGAACCCGTGGCTGTCGCGCATGGTCTCCGAGCTGCGCCAGTTCCTGCGGCTCCTGCGCGGCCGCCAGCTCCGCGTGCCCGGCCGGCTCGAGGCCTCGCTCGCCGAGCACCGCAAGCTCATGCGCGCGCTCCGGCGCGGCGACGCGGAGGAGGCCGAGCGGGTGATGCGCGCCCACCTCATGGCGCAGCGCGCGGCGCTCGCGGTGCAGGACGCGATGGCGAGGCCGGGCCGCCCGCGCGCGGCCGCGGCGGGGGCGCCGAAGGCGAGCGCCGGGGGCTC
>NZ_JALCYX010000118.1:0-8404 GCF_022690695.1 Anaeromyxobacter sp. SG17 | reverse complement strand
GGGCGAGCCGCTCCGCGGCGGCGGAGAGCGGCAGATCGGCGACGCCGATGCGGGCCCCCACCCGCGAGGCCTCGCACAGGTGGGCGAGGTCCTGCACGAGCCCGTCGGACACGTCGATGGCGGCGCGGGCGACGCCGGCGAGGGCGCGCCCCGCGGCGAGGCGCGGCGTGGGCCGGCGCTGGCGGCGGACGAGCGCGGCCGGGGCGCCGGGAGCCCGCCCGAGCGCGGCGTCGCCGAGGGTGCCGGTGACGGCGACGAGGTCGCCCGCGCGCGCGCCGGTGCGGAGCAGGGCGCGCCCCTCGGGGACGGCGCCGATGACGGTGACGGTGACGGACAGCTCGGAGGCGCGCGTGACGTTCCCCCCGGCCACCGCGACGCGGTAGCGCCGCGCGCAGGCGCCGAGGCCGCGGCCGAGGCGCACGAGCTCGGCGGGGCGCACCCCGGGTGGCACGCCCAGGCACACGAGGGCCCAGAGCGGCCGCGCGCCCATGGCGGCGAGGTCGGAGAGGTTCACCGCGAGCGCCTTCCATCCGACGTCCTCCGGCGAGAAGGCGCGGTCGAAGTGGACGCCCGCCACCACCGCGTCCGCGGTGACGACGAGCTCCTCACCGCGCGGCGGGGCGAGCACCGCCGCGTCGTCGCCGGGGCCGACCCGCACGCCCTCGCCGCGGAGCGGCAGCGCGTGCGTGAAGCGGCGGATGAGCTCGAACTCGCCGGGCGGCGGGCGCGGGGGCATCAGGAGGCGCGCCCGACGGCGGCGAGCGGGACGATGGGGGTGTAGGCGGGCGCGACGCTCGGGCGGAGCGGCAGCACGAGCGAGAAGGTGGTGCCCACGCCGGCGGTGGAGCGCAGCGCCACCTCGCCGCCGTGCGCCTCCACGAAGCTCTTCACGATGGCGAGGCCCAGGCCGGCGCCGCCGTACTCGCGCGTGGACGAGCCGTCCACCTGGTAGAAGACGTCGAAGACCTTGCCGAGGTGCTCCTCGGCGATGCCGATGCCGCTGTCCGCGACGTGGATGGCGAGCCGGTCCCCCGCGAGCGCCTCGGCGAAGACGCGGATCGCCCCGCCCGCGGGCGTGAACTTCACCGCGTTCGAGCAGAGGTTCACGAGGCACTGGCGGAGCTTGTCGCGGTCGGCCTGGATGCGGGGCATGGCGCCCGCCTCGCAGGCGATCTTGAGCCCCTTCTTGCGCGCGAGCGGCAGCACGGTCGCCACGGCGTCGCGCATGATCTGGGTGGCGTCCACGTCGGAGAGCACGAGCCGCACGCGCCCGGCCTCGATCTTGGAGATGTCCAGGATCGAGGTGATGAGCTGCAGCAGGTTCTCCCCCTTCTCCATGATGATGCCGAGGTACTCGCGCTGCTCGGCGGTGAGCGGGCCGCCGAGCCCCTCGAGCATCATCTCCGAGTAGCCGATGACGCTCGTGAGCGGGGTGCGCAGCTCGTGGCTCATGGTGGCGAGGAAGTTCGACTTGAGGCGATCGAGCTCCTTCAGCTTCGCGTAGCTGTCCTCGAGCTCGCGGTTCTTGTCCTGCAGCTCGCGGTAGCTCTCCTGCACCGCCTCGATGTGGAGCTTCGCCGCGATGAGGCTCTTGTGGCCGGTGAAGACCATCACGTCGAGGAGATCCATGAAGTGCTTCAGGATCTTCTCGGCGGTGGCGACCGAGACGCGCCGGATCTTCTGCTGGTAGCCCTTCGCGAGCTCCGCGTCGAAGTCGGGCGCGATGCCGCGCAGCGAGGCGGGCAGCTCGACGAGGTCGTCCGGGACGAACGGGCCGAACACCACCCGACCGAGGAGGTCGCCCTCGTAGAGGATCGGCTGCACCACGTAGCGGCAGCCGGAGAAACACTCCACGAGGACCGGGGCGGGCTCCTCGGGGAGCGGCTCGCCCTTCGCCTTGGCCACCGTGGCGATGCAGCCCTCGCGGCCGGCGGCCTTCGACCAGATGTAGCCGCAGAAGTCGGCGTTCCCCACCCGCACGTCCACGAGCTTGTTGCCCGCCTCGTCGAACACCTTGATGCCGACGCGGTACAGCTCGGAGAACGAGTGGCAGACGTCGCCGAACGCCCGGAGATCGAGGAGATCCCCGAGCGGCAGCCGCTGCTGCAGGAAGGACGGCGGCAGCGTCATCGCGCCGGCGCCTCCGCGAGCCGTGAGCCGCGCACGTCCACGTGCGAGAAGATCTGGCCGAGGAACTCGCGCTCCGACACCTGCCAGGTGGACTCGAGGCCGAAGCGCTTGTCGAGGGTGCGGTAGGTGAGCTGGAGCAGCGCGTGCAGGGTCTCGACGACGCCCTCGCCGCGGATGGCCACCGCCGGCACGATGCGCGGCTGGATCACGCGGAGCAGATCACCGAGCTCGCCGTCGCCGCGCGCGTCCTCGAGGTCGCGCTTGTTCATCTGGATGACGATGGGCAGGGACCTGTAGTCGAGCCCGTTCGCCTCCAGGTTCTTCAGCATGTTGTTCCAGTAGGCGAGCGTCGGCGCGGCCTCGCTGCGACGCGAGTCGGCCACGAACGCCACCGCGTCGGTGCCCTGCAGCACGATGCGCCGGGTGGACTCGTGCATCACCTGGCCCGGCACCGTGTACAGCTTCAGCTTCACCTTCACGCCCGCCCGGGTGCGGAAGAACACGGGCATCATGTCGAAGAAGAGCGTCCGGTCGTCCTTCGTGTCGAGCGTCATGAGACGCCCGCGGATCTTCGGATCGATCTTCTGGAAGAGCGCCTGGAGGTTGGTCGTCTTCCCGGACAGCGCCGGGCCGTAGTAGACGACCTTGACGGCGATCTCGCGCGTGTCGGCGTTGAACTGGGCCATGCGGTCGGGTGGGGGCGACATTTCGCCCGGGTACCTACTCTAACCGATCAGCGCGCGATCCCCGATGTCCCCGCCCGGTGAACGGACGCCCGCTCGGACGGGGAGTCGGTGCTCCCTCGACGCACACCCCGTCTCGCGTCACGCCCGGTGCGGCGCCGGGGCGACTCCGCCACGCTGCCACCAGGCGCGCGCCTCCTCCACGCTCCGGAGGAGCGGGCTCTTCGGCAGGGTGGCGAGGAACGCGCGCCCGTAGCCCTTCGTGACGAGGCGCCGGTCGAGGATCGCGACGAGGCCCCGGTCGTCCCGGGTCCGCACGAGCCGGCCGAAGCCCTGCCGCAGCGCGAGCGCCGCCGCGGGGACCGAGAGCTCGGAGAAGCCGTCCCGCCCCTCCGCCTCGAGCGCGCGCAGCCGCGCCGCCACCACCGGATCTCCCGGCGGCGCGAACGGGAGCCGGTCGATGACCACGAGCGACAGGGCATCGCCCGGGACGTCCACCCCCTCCCAGAAGCTCGCCGTGGCGAAGAGCACCGACGGCTCGGCGCGGAACGCCTCGAGGAGGCGCGCCTTGGGGCGCTCCCCCTGGAGGAGGACCTGGTACGGGAGATCGCGGAGCGCCGAGTGCAGCGCCACCATGTTGCGGTTCGAGGTGCAGAGCACGAACGCGCGCCCGTCCGTCACGGCGGTGAGCGCGCGGATCGCGCCGGCGGCAGCCTCGAGGAAGCCCGGCGCGTTGGGCTCGGGGACCGCGGCCGGCGAGACGATGGCCGCCTGGCGCGGGAAGTCGAACGGGCCGGGGTAGCGCGCCTCGTCCACGTCGAACTCGGGCGCGAGGCCGACCTGGCGGCGGAAGTAGTCGAAGCGCCCCTGCGCGGCGAGGGTGGCGCTCGTGAAGACCACGGTGTCCGTGCGCCGGTAGAGCCGGGCCTGCAGCTCCTCGGCGACGTCGATGGGCGCCGCGCGCAGGAACACGCCCCGCCCGCGCACCTCGGCGAAGTACACGCGCGAGGGCTCCTTCATCGCCGTGACCGCCGCGAGCTCCACCCGCAGCTCGCCGGCGCGCCGCGCGATCTGGGCGAGCTGGGGCGCCTCGGCCTCGGCGAGGAGCTCGCGCAGCGCCTCGAGCGCGGCGTCGAGGCGCGCCTGGTCGCGCTCGCACGGCGCGAGGAGCTCCTCCACGAGCGGCGCGCGCACGCTCTCCTCCTCCTGGCCGCGGGCGGCGGCGACCGCCTGGAAGAACCGCTCGCCGGCGCGGCGCAGCTCGCCGGTCGCGTCGCGCATCATCGACGCGAGGTCGGGGCGGTCGCCCACCGCGCGCAGCGCGTCGCGGCCGAGCTCGTCCACCCGGTACGAGGAGACCTGGAGCCCGAAGTACTCGGTGGCGACCTCCTCGAGGGCGTGCGCCTCGTCGAAGATCACGACGTCGTAGTCCGGGAGGATCTCCACGCCCGCGCGGCTCGTGCGCATGGCGAGATCCGCGAAGAACAGGTGGTGGTTCACGAGGAGCACGTCGGACTGGCCGGCGAGCGCGCGCGCCCGCGTGACGAAGCAGTCCTCGTAGCGCTCGCACTCGCGGCCGGTGCAGGTCTCGGCCGTCGCCGACAGGTCCTTCCAGGTGTGGAGCTGGTCGGGCAGGTCGAGCTCGCTGCGGTCGCCGGTCTCGGTCGCCCGCGACCAGGCCTCGATGACCGGCCAGAGCGCCGCCTCCTCGCGCGCGGCGAAGGTCGGCGCGCGCGCGAACTCCGCGCCCCGCGCGAGGCAGTAGTAGTTCGAGCGGCCCTTCAGGTAGGCGGCGGCGAAGTCGAGGCCGCACCGCTCGCGCAGGAGCGGGATGTCCTTCCCCCAGATCTGCTCCTGCAGGGTCTTCGTGGCGGTCGAGACGATGACCCGCCGCCCGGAGAGCGCCGCGGGGACGAGGTAGGCGAGGGTCTTGCCCGTGCCGGTGCCGGCCTCGGCGACGAGGTAGCGCCGCTCGCGCAGCGCGCGCTCCACGGCGCGCGCCATCTCGAGCTGGTCCTCGCGGTGCTCGTAGCCGGGGAGCGCGCGGGCGATGCGGCCGTCCGGGCCGAGGACGTCCTC
This sequence comes from Anaeromyxobacter sp. SG17, assembly GCF_022690695.1. NCBI lineage: Bacteria > Pseudomonadati > Myxococcota > Myxococcia > Myxococcales > Anaeromyxobacteraceae > Anaeromyxobacter > Anaeromyxobacter sp. SG17. Next base: position 3,512 of record NZ_JALCYX010000118.1, on the reverse strand, counting down.
GACGGTGAGGGCGGCGGGTGCGGGGATCAGGATGGGGCTCCGGGCGGTGCGGCGAGGAGGTGGAAGGCGAAGTAGGCGGCGGCGACGAGGAGCGCGGCCGCGACGGCGACGAGGAGGCGCCGGAGCGCCACGGAGCGATCCTTGGCGGGCGCGCTCCGCGGCAGGAGCGCGAAGCCCTGCACCGTCGCCCGGCGGATCACCTCGTCGCGCATGCGCGCCGCGACCGGATCGTCCGGACGCGCGGCCGCCGCGTCGCGATAGCGACGGCCCGCGAGCGCGAGCCCGGGGAGGTCCTGGAAGCGCGCGAGGTAGGCGTCGTGCGCCGCCTCGTCCTCCCATGCGGCGACGACGCGCGCCCAGGCCTCGGCCTCGCCGGGGTCGGCCTCCGGCTCCGGCGCAGGAGCGCGGAGGGTCTCGTCGGGCGACGTCATGGGAACGCCGAGTCTAGCCGATGACGCCCCGGGACCGAATGGCGCCGCGAGACCCCGATGCCGGTGCCCGAGCGAAGCGAGCGCTTGCATCGAGCCGGGCGGGGGCGCAGCCCCCGTGAACGTTCAAAATGCCACCGGCACCGGCACGAACGTCGCGAAGAACAGGATCAGCGAGAAGATCGCGATGGCCCTGCGGCCCGGCCCGAGCGGCTCCTCCACGAGCGCGGCCGGGTGGCCGAGCCCGACCACGAAGCGGGTGAGGAACCACCAGAGGAGCCAGCTCCAGGAGGCGAAGATCCCGGCGAGGAGCAGCGCCGCGCTCGTGAGGCGGGCGAGGGCGTGCGCGCGCCGGCGGCCGAAGAGCGCGTAGAGCACGTGGCCGCCGTCGAGCTGCCCGGCGGGCACGAGGTTCAGCGCGGTCACGAGCAGGCCGAGCGAGGCCGCCACGGCGACGGGGTGCATGACCACGTCGGTGCCAGGCGCGAGCGGGCCCACGACGAGTCGCTGCGCCGCGAGGGTGAGCAGGCTGTGGCCGAAGTGGATCACCTCGCCCGCGCCCTCCGGCGAGGTTCGGCCCGCGAGCCAGGAGAGGAACGCCCCGAAGGGGGAAGCCGGCGAGGTCGCCGCGGACACTTCCCGGATCTCCGAGTGAGCGAGCCCCCACACGAGCAGCGGGAGCGCCACGACGAGGCCGGCGAGCGGGCCGGAGGCGCCGATGTCGAGGAGCGCGCGCCGGGACGGGATGGGCGAGCGCATGCGGATCACGGCCCCGAGCGTGCCGACGCCGAAGGGCACCGGGATGAAGTACGGAAGGGTCGTGTCCACCCGCGCGCGCCGCGCGAGCACGTAGTGGCCCATCTCGTGGGTGAAGAGGATCCCGACGAGCGAGAGCGCGAAGGGGAGCCCCTCGAGGAGGACGCCCGGCGCCTCGCGGACGCGCGCGAGCAGCTCGCCGAGGGTGCGCACGTCCGCCGCGGCGGGCGAGAACAGCAGCCCGGCCCAGCCGGTGGTGGCGAGGGTCGCGAGGAAGAGCGCGACGTTCGCGGCGGGGAAGCGGGCTCGCGGCCGCGGCCGCACGAGGACGTCGTCCATCCCGGGACAAGCTAACGGGCCGACGGCGATTCCGAAACGGCTCGCTCCGGCTGGCCGGGGCGGAACCCCGACGAGCTCTGCCGGGCAGGCGTCCGCCCCGGGGCGGCCCCCATCGAGCTACATCCCGCCGGCGCCGGGCCCGGCGAGCTCCTCCGGCTTCATCTCCCGGACGCCGTTCGAGTCCACGGTGAGGAAGAACAGCTCGCGCTCGGGCGTCCGATCGGCGCCCATCGTGAGCTCGCCGGTGGCGCCCTTGAAGCCGCGCACCGCCGCGAGGCCGTCGCGCAGCGCGGCGCGCGTCTGGGCGCGGTCGTGCTCGATCACCTGCCGCGCCATCCCCGCAGCGTCGTAGGCGGACGCCTCGAGGATGGTGGGCGTCTGGCCGGGGAACTTCCGCTCGAACGCCTCGACGAAGCGCTTCGTGCCCGGGCGCGCCGAGCCGGCGAAGAACCCGTCCACGTAGATGGCGCAGCGCACGTGCCGGCCCGCGCCGCCGGGCGACTGGTCGAACAGGCCCGGGTCGCCGCCCCAGCCGTTCGCGCCGAACAGCTGCACCGGCCGGAGGTCGGGGCGGCCGGTGAGCTTCTTCAGCTTCTCGAGCGCCTCGGGCTCGCAGGTCTGGGTGAGGACGTCCTCCACCGCCAGCGCGGGCGCGATGAGCTTCACGTTCTTCGCGAAGTCGGGGATGAAGATGGCGTCGAAGTCGGTGACGGGGGGGAGCTTCTCGCGCGCCTTCTCGAGCGCCTTGCGGCGCCGGAACGGATCCTTCTCCTTCTGGGCGATGTCGCGGGACTGCTCCTGCCAGTCGCCGCGCTCCTCGAGGTAGAGCTTGCCCACCATGCTCTTCACGAGCGGCGTGAAGGTGGTCCGGTCCGGGGCGTAGGTCTCGGCCGCGCGCACCTCGCCGCCGCGCGCCTCGAGGTCGTCCCAGAACGCGTTCGCGAGCTCCACGCCGTAGCTCATGGACGGGTAGAGGATCGCGAAGCGGCGCATGCCGCGCTTGCCCATGGCGAGGCCGACGAGCGCGTCCGCCTGCTCGCGCGCGGTGAGCATGCTCTGGAAGACGAAGGGCCCGGCGGCGGTGATCCCCTCCTGCTTCGAGAGCGAGACGAACGGGATCTGCAGCTCCTCGGCGGCGGCGGCGGCGCGCTCTCCCTCGGCGTTCGTGACGCCGCCCAGGACCGCGATGGCGCCCTCCTCGAGCACGAGCGCCTCGAGCGCCGCGGCGGCGCCGTCCGGCTCGCCGCGCGTGTCGCGCACCGCCACCTTCACGCCCGAGCCCTCGAGCGCGAGCGAGACGCCCTGCAGGATGGCCTCGCCCCAGCGCTTGAAGTTGCCGGAGAGCGGGACCGCGACGCCCAGCACGTTCGGGCGGACGTAGGTGAGGCGCGAGATGCGATCCACGAGCCGCTTCGCGTCGTCCGCGTAGGGCCCGTGCGGCCAGCGCAGGAACACCTCGCGCGCCGCCGCCTCCGCGCCCGCGTAGTCGCGCAGGTGGAGGTGGACGCGCGCGACCTTCATCGCGAGCGGCTCCTGGAGCGGCGAGTCCGGCGGCAGCGCGCGGCGCAGCCCCTCGGCGTCCTCGAGCCCCAGGGCGTCCACCGCCGCGGTGGCGCGCGCGAGCGTCTTCGCCCGCGCCTCGCCCTCCTGCCCGGCGGCGAGCGTCGCGAGCCAGCGGACCGCGTCGGCCTCGGCGCCGGCGGCGAGCGCCGCCTCGGCGGCGCGGGCGGCCGCGCCGGGCTGCGCCTCGGCGGGGAGCTTCTCGTAGAGGGTGGCCAGGCTCGCGAGCCCGTCGCGGGTCCGGCCGAGCTCGATGTCGGAGAGGGCGAGCAGGTACTTCGCCTGGACCGCGCGCGGGTGGAGCGGGTGCTCGCCGAGCAGGGTGCGGAGATCCTCGGCCGCGCGCGCCGGCTCGCCCGCCACGCGCCGCAGCTCGGCGGCCTCGTGCAGGGCGTCGCCCCCGGCCGGCACGCCGCGGTAGCGCGCCGC
>NZ_JALCYX010000117.1:0-8728 GCF_022690695.1 Anaeromyxobacter sp. SG17 | reverse complement strand
GCGTCCACCCCGGCGCTCCGCCCTCGCCGCGCGGCGGAGGCGCCGCGGAGCCACGACGCTCGCCGATGGGCTCCGCGCGCTCGGGCCGGGTCCAGCCGCGCGGACCGGGCGCTGCTTCCGGCGCGCCCTGGCGCCCCGGCGGCACGAACGCGTTGCCACGCTCGCCGCTCCGGCCGGGCGCCGGCGCCGCCGCCGGGCCGCGCCCCTCGGGACGGCCGAAGCCGCCCCGCCCCGGCGCCGGCCGAGCGTCGGGCCGATAGACCGAGATCTCCCCGGAGCCTGCTCGCGCGGCGGCCGGCGACGGCGCGGCGATCACGCGCGACGGACGGAGAGGCCGGCCGAGGCGGGCCTCGATGGCGCGAGGCGCGGGGCCGCCCCACGCCGGAGCAGGAGACGGACGGGCGCCGCCCGGGACCGGGCGCGGAGCCGGCCGCGCCGGCGCGGGGGCGGTGCGGTCGAAGTAGTGGCGCGTGTAGCGGGGCGCGTAGGCGACGCTGTAGACGGGCACGGAGACGAAGCGGACGCTCGGCACGAACGTCCACCAGGTGTCGTAGAACGGATAGGAGGTCACGTACACGGACAGTCCTGGAGCGAGCGGCGCCCAGCCGACGACGTCGCCGGAGAACCGCCAGGACACCCACGCCGGCGCCCACTGGTACCCCGGCACCCAGACCCAGCCGTAGAAGCCGTCGTAGGCCCAGCGCCCGTAGTGATAGGCGGCCCAGCCCCACGGCTCGTCCGACACCCAGAACCAGCCCTCGTTCGTCCACTCCCACCGGCCGTAGTAGTACGGGCGCCATCCGCCGGCCACGTGCGGCCGCCACACGCGCCCGTAGGCGCCGGCGGAAACCCACTCGCCGTACTGGCCCAGCGGATCGTAGAACGTGTCGAAGGTGACGCCGCCGGAGACGCCCACGTCCACCGAGACGTCGTAGTCGGGCGAGCGCTCGTCGGCCCACCGATCCCCGGAGTCGTCGTCCCAGCCGCCGTCCTGCGCGTGCGTCGAGAGCGGCGCGAGCGAGGTCGCGATCAGCGCGGCGATGAGCGTGTGGCGGAGCATGACGGTTCTCCTCGGAGGTCGGGCGCCGGAATGGCCAGGGTCCCCGGCGGGCTCCTCACCCGGATGACCTAGCAATCGGGATGCCGCGTAAATTCCACGGTTTTCCCGGACGCTTGGCACCTCGCGCGCGGCGCATCGCGGCACACTGTGCGGCGCCGTCACCCCGCCCACCCTCCTGCCGGCCGCTACGCAGCCCCGAAGACACGGACGCCCCGGCCGAGGCGGCCAGGGCGTCGAGGGTGCATCCAGGACGGAAGACCGCCCTAGGCGAGCTTCTTCTCCTTCTCGAACGAGAGGAGCGGCGGCTCCTTGTTCAGGATCACGCCGTCCGTGATCTTGCACTCCTTCACGCCCTCCCGGTACGGCACGTCGTACATGATGTCGAGCATCGCCTGCTCGAGGATGGCGCGGAGGCCGCGGGCGCCGGACTTCCGCCGCATCGCCTCGCGGGCGGTGGCGCGCAGCGACTCCTTCGTGAAGGAGAGCTTCACCTTCTCGAGGTCGAAGAGCTTCACGTACTGCTTCGTGAGCGCGTTCTTCGGCTGGGTGAGGATCGTGACGAGATCCTCCTCGGAGAGATCGGCGAGCGTCGCGATGATGGGCAGGCGCCCGACGAACTCGGGGATCATCCCGAACTTCACGAGATCGGACGGCTCGACGCGCGCGAGGAGCTCGCCGAGGCTCGCCTCCTCCTTGCGCTCGATCTTGGCCCCGAAGCCGAGCGCCTTCACGCCGGCGCGGCGGCGGATCACCTGCTCGAGCCCGCAGAAGGCCCCGCCGACGATGAAGAGGATGTTCGAGGTGTCGACCTGGATGTACTCCTGCTGGTTGTACTTCTTGCCGCCGCGCGGGGTGACGTTCGCGCGCGTGCCCTCGATGATCTTGAGGAGCGCCTGCTGCACGCCCTCGCCGCCGACGTCGCGCGTCGGGGACGGGGAGTCGCCCTTGCGGGCGATCTTGTCGATCTCGTCGATGTAGACGATGCCGCGGGCGGCCTTCTCGACGTCGTAGTCCGCGGCGTGGAGCAGGTTCTGGATGATGTTCTCGACGTCCTCGCCGACGTAGCCGGCCTCGGTGAGGCTCGTCGCGTCCGCGATGGTGAACGGGACGTTGAGGAACCGGGCGAGCGACTGGGCGAGGAGCGTCTTGCCCGACCCCGTCGGCCCGATGAGGAGGATGTTCGACTTCTGGAGCTCGACGTCGTCCCCGCCTGGCCGCGCCTGGCCCGGTCGCTGCGGCCGCGCCGGCTTCTTGGAGTAGACGCGCTTGTAGTGGTTGTAGACGGCGACGGAGAGGACCTTCTTCGCCTTGTCCTGACCGACCACGTAGTCGTCGAGGAAGCTCTTGATCTCGGCCGGCGTCGGCAGCGAGACGGCGGGGCGCCCCTCGTCGCGCTCCGCCTCCTCCGCGATGATGTCGTTGCAGAGGCGGATGCACTCGTCGCAGATGTAGACCGTCGGCCCCGCGATGAGCTTGCGAACCTCCCGTTGCCCCTTCCCGCAGAATGAGCACGACAGGTTGCCGTGATGGTCTTTCCGGCTCACGCGATCCCTCGGTTCCACGATGTTACCACCAAGCCCCCGACCCCCGGAATTTGGGGCACGGTTCGAATATAGCCAGGTGCGTCCCGCACCGCCCCACCAACTCCTTCGGGGCGTCACGGATCAGCGGCGGAGCAGCGATTCGATCTCCCCTGCGAGGGCGCTTGCGCGCTCCGCGACCGGCCGGGGCACGGCCGCCTCCTCGCGACAGGCCTCCGCGAGGCGGCGCGCCTGCGCCGCGAGCCGATCGAGCCGATCCTCCTTGGGAGCGGGCGCCGGCGGGGCGGGCGGACCGAACCGCTCCGCGAGCTTGCGGTTCATGGTCGCGGGCGTCGGGGGGCGCTCCACGAGCACCTCGTCGCGGAGCTCGCGCCAGCCGGAGTCCGACAGCCGCCCCGCGGCCTCGGCGCGGGACAGCACCTCGATCACCTCGAAGGGCGGAGCGCGCCCGTCGCCCCGCTGCTTCGCGAGCTCGGGCTCGTGCCGCTCGAGGAACCCGTAGCTCGCGGTGAGCTTCTCGGCCGTCGCGCTCCGGATGAACAGCTCCTTCGAGCAGTACCGCTCGAAGCTCGGGTAACCCCACTCGCGCCAGCGCTCCTTGCGCTTCACCTCCACGAGCAGCCGGGCGAGCCCGACCCACGCGGTCTTGAAGCGCCGCGCGCCCTCCAGGACCTCGCGGCGGAAGGAGCCTTCCGGCAGGTCCTCCGCGCGGGAGGCGAGCTTCTCGGCGGTGGCCGTCATCGCCCGATCCGGAACGCGAGTGAGACCGTCGGCCGCTGCCCCGGGAACGTCTCGAAGTGCCAGCCGCCGAGCGCCTTCACGAGGCAGTCCTTGAGCGCGCCGGCGCGGAAGCGCGGCTCGTCGATCCAGAGCGCCGCCACGCGGCCGTCGTTGCCGATCGCGAACTCGATGGGCACGTCGCCGTGGAAGTCGGGCGAGCGCGTCGCCTCGTCGCGGAAGCACGGCACGAGCGTGCGCTGCTCGCGCGAGACGACCGCCTGGATCTTGCGCTCGTCGAACTGCGCCGAGACGAGCTCGCCGCCGTCGATCGCGCCGCCTGCCGCGCGGCGCGAGGACGCCGCGAGGCCGCCGCTCTTCTCCGGCGAGGCCGCGGGCGGGCGCGCGCGGCCGCCGCTCGCCCCGGGCGCCGGCGCGTCCATGGGCACCTCGACCATGTCGTCCGCCTCCGGCGCGCGGTGCTCGACGCCCACCCGCGCCGCCGAGGCGATGGAGATCCCGGCGCCGAAGTCCTCGAGCAGCGCGCTCGTCTCCGCCGGGCGCCGGGCGAGCAGGAACCCGACGACCGCCGCGCCGCCCACGAGGAGCGCGAGCGCGAGGGCCCAGCCGAGCGCGCGCCGGCGCCCGCGGCGCGCCGCGAGCTGGCGCGCTCCGGTGACCTCGCGCTCCACCCGCTGCGCCGCCGCCGCCCGCTTGGCGTGCAGGATGAAGAGGGGGACCTCGCCGACGGGACGCCAGCTGCCGTCGCCCGCGGACACCGAGGTCAGGGCGTCGAGCTCGCCGCGGTAGAGCATCGCGGCGAGGCCGCGCGAATCGACCGGGCCGAACACCTGGCCGCCCTTGCGGAACAGCCACTCGCCGCCCTGCAGGCGGGGGTCGTCGAGGAGGAGCGTCTCGTCTGTGCCGGGCGCCATCGGGGTGCGGGACTCGGATGAGGAGGTGGGTGGGGAGCGCACGCCGGAGGTGACGCAGGCGCGGCGGGCGTGGTGAACTTAGCACGAGGTGGAAAGGCGCTTCTACGCTCTGCGCGTCGCCTACGAAGGCGGGCGTTTCCGCGGGTTTCAGCGGCAGCCGGGGCTGCCCACGGTGCAGGACGCGCTCGAGGGGGCGCTCCTCGCCGCGGGCGTCAGGGCGACGCTCGCCGTGGCGGCGCGCACGGACGCCGGGGTGCACGCGCTCGACCAGGTCGTGAGCTTCTCGGCGCGCGCGGCGCTCGATCCCGAGGCGCTACGTCGCGCGCTGAACGCCGCCCTGCCAGAGGGGATCCTGGTGCGCGAGGCGCTGCGGGTCGGGCCGTCCTTCCACGCGCGGAACACCGCCCGCGGCCGCCGCTACGTCTACCTCGTCGGCGCGCCGCCGCCCGGCCCGCTCGCCGGGTACGCGTGGGCGCTCCCGGACCCGCGGGCGTTCCCGGCGCTCACCGAGGCGCGGCTCGACGCCGAGGCGATGCGGAGCGCGCTCTCGCACGCCGTGGGGACGCACGACTTCACCGGCTTCGCCCGCCCGGGAGAGCAGCGGGGCACGGTGCGCACCGTCACCCGGGCCGACGTGGTCACCGCGAGCTGGGCGCCGCTCCACGCCCTCGTCTTCGAGGGACACGGCTTCTTGCGCGCGATGATCCGCAACCTCGCCGGCACCGCCGTGGCGGTGGGGCTCGGGCTCGCGCCGCCGACCCTCGTCCGCGACCTCCTGCTCGCGCGCGGGCGGTACCGCGGCGTGCGCGCGCCCGGCTGGGGGCTCACGCTTGCCGCGGTCGTCTATCCGGACGGTTCGCTGCCCGCGCCGCCCGGTAGAGCTCCATGAAGACGCCGAACACCGGCGCCCGGGCCCCGGTGGCGACGCGCACCCGGCCGCCCGGGAGGCGCGGCGGCTCGGGCGGGGTCGAGCGTCCGTCCTTGCGGCCGGACGTCTCGGCCGTCACATCGCCCCCTGCTCGGGCGGGAGCTGGCCGTACTTGGCGAGGAGGTCGGCCACGGCCTCGCGCAGGTAGTCGGACTGACGGACCCGCGTGCGGCGGGCGAGGTTGCGGAGCTCGGCGGCGAACTGGGGGGGAAGCCGGACCAGCATCGGCTCGAGGCGCGCAGACGCGCTCGGGTCCTGGGCGGCAACGACGTCGGTCAGCTCGGCGGGCGTAGGCATGTGTAGGCTCCTTGCGACAACGGCTTACGTTTGCCTACACGCTACCACTCGATAGCCGCCTCGCAAGAAAGCGCACGTTCGACAGTTTTCTTGACAGGGGCGCCTCCGACGAGGGCCCCGGGGCCGACCGCCCTACCCCGCCACGACGGGCAGCGCGACACCGGCGAGCGCGTTCATGCGGCCCGACCGGAAGGGCTCCAGATCGAGCACGGCCAGCTTGAACCCCGCTGCCTTGACGGCCAGGGCGATCTCGGCGCGACGCTCGAACCCGCGGGCGAGCTCGCCCTCGGCGAGCTCCACCCGCCCGATGTCGCCGTGATGGCGGACGCGCAGGTCGCGGAACCCCAGGGCGCGGAGCCCAGCCTCGGCTCGCTCCACCTGCCCGAGCCGCTCGGGGGTGACCGGCGTTCCGTAGGGGATGCGCGAGGCGAGGCACGCCATCTGCGGCTTCGCCCAGGTCGGGAGCCCGTAGGCCTCGCTCCAGGCGCGCACCTCGTCCTTCGTGAGGCCCGCCTCCGCGAGCGGCGAGCGGACGCGCCGCTCCTCGGCGGCGCGGTGCCCCGGCCGGTGATCGCCCAGATCGTCGGCGTTGAAGCCGTCGAGCACGACGGCGAGCCCCTCGACCCGGGCCGTCTCCTCGCAGATCCGGAAGAGCTCGCGCTTGCAGTAGTAGCAGCGATCGACCGGGTTCGAGAGGTAGCCCGGGTCCTCCTGCTCGTGGCTGTCTCGCTCCAGGTGGCGGACGCCGAGCCGGGCGGCGAGCGCGCGCGCCTCCTCGCGCTCTGCCTGGGGAACCGACGGGGAGTGCGCGGTCAGCGCCACGGCGCGATCGCCGAGCACCTCTCGCGCGACGGCGACGACGAAGGTGGAGTCGACGCCGCCGGAGAAGGCCACGAGGACGCTGGCGCAGCCGCGCAGCGCCTCCTTCAGCCGAGCGAGCTTCTGCGCGGAGTCGCGGCGGAGATCTTCGAGAACGTTCGGCGACATGGCGCGGGACTTTTACTCGCTCGCGTCCGCGCGCGCAAAGCTCCGCGACCGGATCCGGGGGGTCGCGAGACGCGTCATGCCGTCGCCGAGGCCCGGGAGCCGCGGCGAAGGCGTACGTGCCGCCCGTGACGCCGCAGGCGCGCGGCTCGCAGCCGCTCAGCGGCGGCGCTTGGCGGTCTTCGTGGCCCTGCCGGCGACCTTCTTCGGCGCCTGCCTCGCCGCCGCCTTCGCGACGAGCTTCCGCCGGGCGCCGCCGCGAACGGCGCGGTCCGGCTTGCCCCGGCGCGGCCGGAGCCCGCCCGTGATCCGTCCGAACTCGGCCGGCCCCACGAGCCGCTGATCCACGAGGGCCTGGAACACGCGCGTCCCGGCCTCCTCGACGGAGAGCTGGTCGGTGTGGACCGTCACGTCCGCGTGGGTGGGCGGCTCGTAAGGAACGTCGACGCCGGGGACCTGCTTCAGCTCGCCGGCGAGCGCGCGGCGATAGATCCCCTGCGGATCGCGCTGCTGGAGCTTCTCCATCGAGCAGTCGACGAACACCTCGAGGAACCGGCGCGCCTCCTTGCGCAGGGCGTCGCGCGCGTCGCGGTAAGGCGAGAGCGCCGCGCAGACGGCGATCCCACCGGAGCGGGCCACCGCCTTCGCGACGAGCCCGAGGCGCGCGACCGCGCGCGCGTGGTCCTCCTTGCTGGCGCCGAGGCCCTCGAGCAGCACTGCGGCGTCGCCGTGCTCGTCGAGCAGCTCCACCGCGCGCCCCGAAGCCACGAGCCGCTTGGCGAGGTGCGCGGCGAGCGTGCTCTTGCCGGCGCGGTTCATCCCCGTCAGCCAGATGACGAAGCCGGTGGTGTGCGTGTCCATGGATCCTCCAGCGTCTCAGCTCGGTCGGCCGTCGCCCGGTCGCCGGGGGCCGATCCGTTCGAGCGCGATCTCGAAAGTATACCCTGTCGGATCCTGTCCCGCCAAACGGGTATTCCCTCCCCACCTATTGGCTTTCTTCAGTGTATCCGGCTCGTTGTGCAATGCGCCCCCCGGATGGGCGTTGCCGGAGGGTCAATTCTCGACGACGCGCAGGGGTACACGGGCCGAGAAATCGGCGCCGCGGTAGGCCTTTCTCCTCCCTCTGGCAGACGAGCAGCGCAGGCGAGGCGGCCCGCCGCAGCCCCGCCGCAAGCAGCCGGCGAGCGCCGCAGGAGGGATCACCCGAGCGGCAGCGACACGTCGCTACGTCGCGCCCGCGCCGGGGCCGCCGCACGCGCACCCCGGGAGCCGGCTCGTCGGTCGCGCCGTCGCGACGCCGCGGACGAGATCGATGCGTCGCCCGGGGGTGGATTCCGGGTTCGCGATCATGAGGACGAGCTCCGCCGCGCCCAGCGCAGAGAGCGCGGCGATGCCGGGCTGCGCGGGACGGCCCGCGCCGGCGGTCGAGCGGGCGCAGGCGTAGCAGGGCGCGCCCGGCGGCACGACCACGAGCGCCCCGCCCTCCGCGTCAGGCTCGACGACCACGTGGGGGATCCCCGCGCGCCGCGCGGCCTCCGCGGAGGCGAGCGCCTGCGGCCCGGAAGACGCGAAGACGAGCGTCGCGGTCGGCACGCCGCCTTTCGGATAGGGCTCTATCGAGACGAAGCGCGAGAGCGGGGCGAGCACGGCGCGCGCCGCCTCGACGCGCGGCGAGCCGACGGCGGATGGGGCGAAGAGCCAGCCGCTGGCGTCGCTCGGCGAGACGTCCTCGGCGTCCTCGATCCAGAGCCGCCCCACCCCAGCCTGCACGAGGTAGACGAGGCCGGCGGACGCGACCGCGTCCGCCCCGACGACCCGCACCCGGGCGCGCCCGAGCCGCTCCTGCGCCGCCTCGCCGAACCCCGGCACGAGGAGCTGCCGCGCGTACCGCTCCAGCCGTTCGTCGTTCACGCTCTCGACTCCCGTGAGCGCCGGGGCACCCGGCGCCCTCCTACGGCCACTCCGGCGCGGCGCCGGCGCCCTTCTCGAGGACCACGCGGAACGCCCCCGGCGCGCCCGCGAGCGGCTCCACCGCGAGCACGCGGTGGCCGTCCTCGGCCGCGCTCCTCGGCAGGTTCTCCACCGGCTCTCCCGCGGCGAGCCAGACCTCGAGCCGCTCTCCGGCCGCGAGGCGCTCGAGCGCGATCTTCGCCTTCACGTAGGTCATGGGGCAGGCGTAGGCGCGCACGTCCACGCGCGGCGGGGCGCTCGCGCTCACGCCGCGCCCTCGCCGCGAGCCGGCGCGGCGCAGGCGGGCGGCGCGGCC
>NZ_JALCYX010000116.1:0-9246 GCF_022690695.1 Anaeromyxobacter sp. SG17 | reverse complement strand
GCCCGCGCCGCCGAGGAGGCCGCGCGGCGGGCCGAGCGCGAGGCGGCGGCGCGCATGGGCGAGGCGCTCGTGGACGAGCTCGAGGCCGCGCGCGCGGAGGTGGCGGAGCTGCTCGCGGGCCTCCAGGCCGCGCCCACGGTGAAGGCCGCGACCGACGCCTCGCGCCAGCTCGACGCCTGGCGCGCCACCGTCCAGCAGGCGGCGCAGGCGACGAAGGCGCGCGCCGAGGCGGGCGCGGAGGCGCTGCCCGGCGGCGAGGTGAAGCCGGGCGTGCGCGTCCGCATCGTCTCGCTCGGGCAGGAGGGCGAGGTCGTGGAGGTGGAGGGGAAGGACGCGCTCGTGCGGGCGGGGCCGCTCAAGGTCCGCCGGCCCGTCTCGGACCTCGTGCCGCTCGTGGGGAAGGCGAAGGACGCGGCGAGGCTCGGCCGCTCGCGCGCGGAGAAGCTCGCGGCGGCGGCCGAGGCGCGCCCCGATGCGCCGCGTGGCCTCGAGCGCCGCCTCGACGTGCGCGGGCTGCGGGTGGAGGAGCTCCTCCGCGAGGTGGAGCGCTACCTCGATCGCGTCTACTCGGCCGGCGAGGCCGAGTGCCTCGTGCTCCACGGCCACGGCACCGGCGCGCTCAAGCAGGCGCTCCGCGATCACCTCTCCGCGTCGCCCTACGTCGGCGCGTTCCGCCCGGGCGACCGCCACGAGGGCGGCGACGCAGTGACCATCGTCAGCCTCCGGCGCTGACGCCGCCGAACCCCCCGATCCGCGAGGCCGCGCGCCGCCGCCGTCGAGCCCGTGAGCTCGCGGCCACCGTCCCCCTCCTTCGGCCAGGGAGGCGCGCCGCGATTTCGCTCTCAGTGTTGTCCACCCATGCGGGCGCAATTCCTGCCGGCCGCGCCAATTTTTCTGCGTTCGAGGGCTGGCCCGGTGTGGTAGAGAGGAAGCACCCGTCCGAGCCTGCGCTCCCTTTTCCGTTCAGGGGCCCGGACACACCGCCGAACACATTGATTTTCGGAGGCACTGCATGAAGGCTTTGAAGAAGCTCATCGCTGCAGCCCTCACCCTTGCGCTGCCGCTCGCGGCTCTCGCGCAGGCGCCTGCTGCAGAGCAGAAGCCCGCCGAGCAGACGCCGGCGGCGCAGCCCGCGACCCCGCCGACCGCGCCTCCGGCCAAGCCGCCCGCCGCGAAGGACGAGGTGAAGGTCACGCCCTACGGCTTCATCCAGCTGAGCGCGTACGCGAACGCGAACACGTTCGCGGCGAAGGACTACCCGGCCCAGGTCGCGCGCACGCAGGCGGGCGGCTCGTACCTCATGAGCGCTCGCTACTCGCGGTTCGGCGTGCGCCTCGCGCTCGACGACGAGAACTGGACCGGCGCGAAGCTCGGCGGAACGATCGAGTTCGACTTCAAGGCCGGCCACCTCGCGACCACGTCGACCACCTGGTACAACGGCGTGATGCGCCTCCGGCTCGCCAGCATGACGGCGACCTGGAAGCAGCCGGTCGGTACCTTCACGATCCTCGCCGGGCAGGACTACGGCATCGTGACGCCGCTGTTCGCGACCTCCATCACGCACACCGCCGACCCGATCTTCTGGCAGGCCGGCAACGCCTGGCGCCGCGCTCCTCAGATCCGCGCGTCCTGGGCGGGCACGCCCGAGATGCTGGGCCTGAACGTCGCGGCCGCGGTCCTCTCCCCGCAGACGAACGACGCCGCGCCGGTGTTCACGCCGGCCAGCGCCGACTACGGCTCCGGCAACGCCTCGCGCTTCCCCAGCCTCGAGGGCCGCGTCGGCGTCAACGCGAAGCTCGATCCGGTCACGGTCGCCGCGGGCGTCGGGTACCTGTACGGCAAGCGCCGCGTGAGCGACGTCACCGGCGGGACGGGCGCCACGAAGGACCTCGACGGCACGCTCCTCGGCGTCGACGTCAACGTGACCTCGCAGTGGCTCGACGTGAAGGGCGAGTGGTTCACGAACGACGGCGCGGGCGACACGTACAACCTGATCGCCGCCGGCGCGGGCGCGGTCGCGACGGGGACTCCCCCGGTCGCGACGGCCGCTCCCGACACGGTCGAGTCGGACGGCTTCTGGGCGCAGGCGGTCCTGAAGCCCATCCCCGAGGTCTGGCTCGTCGGCGGCTACGGCCGCGAGAAGACGGACGCGGGCAGCCGTACGTCCGCCGGCCAGACCGCGGCCTCGGTCCGCCGTGAGAACGAGCAGATCCACGCCGCGGTGATCTTCAACGCCGGCAAGCACTGGAAGTTCGGCGTCGAGGGCGTCCGCACGACGACCACCTACGCAGACGGCCTCGATCAGGACGGCTGGCAGACCGCCGTGTCGTCGCAGTTCGTGTTCTAGGAAGCCGCAAGTCACAGGGGGCGCCCGCGGTGTTGAATGCCGCGGGCGCCTTCGCACGTCCAAAGGATCCCTTCTCGCAAGGAGCGGCACATGAAGAAGATGCTCGCCCCGGCCCTCGCGGCGCTCAGCCTCGCGCTCCCTGGTGCCGGACACGCGCAGGTGAAGATCGGATTCATCAACTCCATCACCGGCCCCGAGGCCCCCATCGGCGAGAACCTCACGAACGGCGTCGACATGGCCGTCGAGGACCTCAAGAAGAAGGGCGTCAACGTCCAGCTCATCAAGCAGGACGACACCGGCAAGCCGCAGGTGTCGATGAGCGCGATGGAGCAGCTCGCGACGGGCGACGAGGTCGCGGCGGTGGTCGGGCCCTACACCTCGGCCACGGCGAACGCGGTCGCGAAGCTCGCGAACCAGTACAAGGTGCCCCAGGTCGTCCCGGCCGCCGCGAAGGAGGAGATCACCAAGCAGGGGTACGACTTCGTCTTCCGGCTCAACGCCCCGGCCCACCAGTACGCGCAGTCGCTCATCGACGCCGCGAGCGAGCTCGGCAAGCCGAAGACGATCGCCTTCATCTACGAGTCGACCGACTTCGGCACGTCCGTCGCCGCTGCCGGCAAGGACTTCGCGCAGAAGAAGGGCCTCAAGATCGTCGCGGACGAGGCCTACCAGAAGGGCGCGCCCGACTACCGCTCCACGCTCACCAAGATCAAGGCCCAGAGCCCGGACCTCGTCTTCATGGTGTCCTACGTCGCGGACGCGATCCTGCTCATGCGGCAGTCGCGCGAGGTGGGGCTGAAGCCGCAGGCCTTCCTGGGCGGCGGCGCGGGCTTCGACACCGCGCAGTTCGAGAGCGAGAAGGACATCTCGAACCTCGTCTTCTCGGTGACGCAGTGGACGCCGGAGAGCACCCCGGCCGCGCAGGAGTTCGCGGACCGTTACCTCAAGAAGTACGGGAAGAAGCCGACCTACCACGCGGCCTGCGCCTACGCCTCCATGATGATCGTGGGCGAGGTCGCGCAGCAGGCGGGCGGCGATCGCAAGAAGATCCAGGAGGGGCTCAAGGCCGGCAAGTGGAACGGCATCATGGGCAACGTGGACTTCCGGGATTACGAGGGGTTCACGAACCAGAACGAGCTCGTCATGCCGGTCGTCCAGTACCAGGGCGGCAAGTCGGTGACGGTCTTCCCGAAGCAGCTCGCGAAGAAGAAGGCCGTCTACCCGTTCCCGGGCTGGAAGTGATGGGAGGGCCGCGTCACGCGGCGTGACCTTCGTACCTGGGGGCGGCGGGCCGGACACAGGCCCGCCGCCCCGTTCGTTTCGGGGGCGCGCGCCGGTCGCCCCCCGGTCGGCCGCCGATCGCCCTTTTTTCGCGCCCTGCGCGCTGACAGGCGTTGAAGTCGGCTCGCCTGTTTGGTTACGCTCCCCGGCCCCTCTCGTTCTTCGCTCACCCTCGACCGGAGCCGCGGAGCCAGCCGAATGAACGTGTTCTTGCAGTCGGTGATCAGCGGGATCCTCGTGGGCGGCGTGTACGCGCTCATCGGGATCGGGCTGACGATCATCTTCGGCGTCATGCGCGTCATCAACTTCGCGCACGGCGACCTGCTCATGCTGGGGATGTACGCGACCTGGCTCGTCTTCTCGCGGCTCGGGATCGATCCCTTCGTCTCGGTCGCCATCACCGGACCGCTCCTGTTCCTGTGGGGAGCGTTCCTCCAGAAGACCCTCATCAACCGGGTGCTCAACGCGCTCCCGCAGAACCAGATCCTGCTCACGATCGGGCTCGGCCTCATCATGTCGAACTCGATCATGCTGATGTTCACCTCCGACTACCGGATCCTCACGACGACCTACTCGTCGTCGAGCTTCTCGCTCGGCGGGATCTCGATCTCGGAGCCGCTGCTCGTCGCGTTCCTCATCACGGCGGTGATCACCGCGGCGCTCTACTGGTTCCTCCTGAGGACCGACACCGGCCAGGCGATCCGCGCGACCGCCCAGGACCGCGACGCGGCGCAGCTCATGGGCATCAACGTGCAGGCGATGTCGGTGCTCGCGTTCGGCATCGGCTCCGCGCTCGCCGGGGTGGCGGGCGCGCTCATCTCGCCGACCTACTACATCTTCCCGCAGGTCGGCAGCACCTTCACGCTGAAGGCCTTCGTGATCGTGGTGCTCGGAGGTATGGGCAGCGTCATCGGCGCGACGCTCGGCGGCCTCATCATCGGGGTCACCGAGTCGCTCTCGGCGGTCTACATCGCCTCCGGCCTGAAGGAGCTCGTCGTGTTCGTGCTCTTCCTCGGGCTCCTCCTCTTCAAGCCGTCCGGCCTCCTCGGGAAGACCCGGGCCTAAGGGTGCACTCCATGGATCGGCGTCCCCTCCTCTCCCGCGCCCCCCGCGGCTTCTCCGTCCTCGGGCTCGTCCTCTTCGTGGCGGCGATCGCGGCGCTCGCGGCGTTCCCGAGCTTCGTGAAGAAGCCGTACGTCCTCCACATGGGTGTCGTGCTGTTCCTGGCGGTCATCCAGGGCCAGGCCTGGAACGTCATCGGCGGCTACGCCGGCCAGTACTCCGTCGGCCACGCCGCGTTCTTCGGCATCGGCGCGTACGTCACGATGATGCTGCTCGAGCTCAACAAGACCGCCCCGTGGGTCGGGATCTGGGCGGCGATCGCGGCGGCGGTGCTCCTGTCGCTCGTCATCGGCAGCATCACCTTCCGGCTGCGCGGACCCTACTTCGTGCTCGCCTCGATCTCGGTCACCGAGATCATCCGTCTCGCCGCGCTGCACTTCAAGGCGTTCACTCGCGGCGCCGAGGGGTTCCTCGTCACCGAGATCCCGACGCTCAAAATCGGCGCGACCGAGATCGAGTTCTTCACGAAGCGCCCGTTCTACTTCGCGGCGCTCGGGCTCGCGGTCGTCACCATCATCGCGAACTGGGCCGTGCAGCACTCGAAGCTCGGCTACTACTTCCAGGCGATCCGCGAGGACCAGGACGCCGCCCATTCGCTCGGCATCAACCCCGCCTTCTACAAGAACGTCGCGCTCGCGATCTCCGCCGCGTTCACCGCCGCGGCCGGCGGCTTCTACGCGATGTTCGTGAAGTTCATCGACCCGAACACGGTGTTCGGGCTGGACGTGTCGGTGCAGTTCGTCCTCATCTGCATCATCGGCGGCATCGGGACGATCCTCGGCCCGGTGATCGGGGCGATGGTGCTCGTGCCGCTCTCGGAGATCCTCCGCAACCCCAAGGGGCTCGTGCAGCTCGGGATCGTCTCGTCCGACTCGGGGTTCGTGCGGTTCATCGAGGCGAACCTCTCGAACGCGCACATGCTCGTGTACGGCATCCTGGTGGTGGTGGTGATCCTGTTCGCGCCCGAGGGCGTGCTGGGCGTCATCCGCCGCCTCGCGACCCGGCTGCGCCGCCGCACGCCGTCGCGCGGGCGGACGGAACCGGCGGCGACGGCCTGAGGGAGGCGACCATGGCGATCCTCGACATCGAGCACGTCTCCAAGTTCTTCGGGGGCCTCGCGGCCAACTCCGACGTCTCCTTCTCCATGGAGCAGGGGATGATCATGGGCCTCATCGGCCCGAACGGCGCGGGCAAGACCACCCTCTTCAACTGCATCACCGGCTACTACCCGCCCTCGAAGGGCGAGGTGACCTTCAAGGGCACGCGGCTCAACGGGCTCCAGCCGGATCAGGTCTGCAGGCTCGGCATGGTGCGGACGTGGCAGAAGGTCCGCCCGCTCGCGAAGCTCTCCGTGGTGGACAACGTGATGGTGGGCGCGCTCGCTCGCACCTCGAGCCTCAGGGTCGCGCGCGAGCTCGCGATGGAGCAGCTCAAGGTCGTCCGACTGGACCACAAGCCCGACTTCCTGGCGGGCGGGCTCCCCATCGGCGAGCGCAAGAAGCTGGAGGTGGCCCGCGCCCTCGCCACGAAGCCCGAGCTCCTGCTCCTCGACGAGGTGATGGGCGGCCTCAACCCCGCCGAGTCGGAGGAGATCATCCAGCTCATCCTCGAGCTCAAGAAGCGGGGCCTCACGCAGATGGTCATCGAGCACGACATGAAGGCCATCATGCGGATCTCCGACCGGATCGTGGTCCTCAACTCCGGCGAGAAGCTCGCCGAGGGCGGCCCGCGCGAGATCGCCGACAACCCCGACGTCATCGCCGCCTACCTGGGCGAGCGGGTCGAGTGACGGGAGACGACATGCTCCAGATCCGCAAGCTCAACTTCGCCTACGGCGACCTGCAGGTCCTCTGGGACGTCGACCTCGAGGTGAAGCAGGGGGAGATCGTCACCGTCGTCGGCGCGAACGGCGCCGGCAAGTCCACGATCCTGAGGAACGTCTCGCGGCTCGTCCGCCCGACCTCGGGGTCGATCACGTTCGAGGGCACGGAGCTCTCGCGCGTCCCCTCCCACAAGGTCGTGGAGATGGGGATCGTCCAGGTCCCGGAGGCGCGCCGCATCTTCCCGGAGATGACCGTCACCGAGAACCTCCGCATGGGCTCGTTCGTGAAGTCCACGCGCAAGGACCGCGAGCGCAACATGGAGCGGGTGTTCTCGCTCTTCCCCCGCCTCGCCGAGCGCAAGGGCCAGCTCGGCGGCACCATGTCCGGCGGCGAGCAGCAGATGCTCGCCATCGGGCGCGGCCTCATGGGGAACCCGCGCGTCATGCTCCTCGACGAGCCCTCGCTCGGGCTCTCGCCGCTGCTCGTGCGGAACATCTTCGAGATCATCAAGGAGATCAACCGCCAGGGAACGACCATCCTGCTCGTGGAGCAGAACGTGTTCCAGTCGCTGCGCATCTCCCATCGGGCCTACGTGCTCGAGACGGGCCGGGTGGTACTCTCCGGCCCGGGCGCCGAGCTGCTCGACAACGCGCACGTGAAGAAGGCCTTCCTGGGGATCTGATCATGGCGGACACGAAGCTCACCGTCGGCGACTGGATGACGCGGAACCCGATCACCATCGGGGACGACGCGTCGATCGTGGAGGCGATCCACCTCCTCCGCGAGCGGAACATCCGGCGGCTGCCGGTGATGAAGGGCGACAGGATCGTCGGCCTGGTGACGGAGAAGATGCTCCTCGGCTACATGCCGGCGAAGGCGACGAGCCTCGACCAGTGGGAGCTGCAGTACCTGCTCTCGAAGACGCCCGTCACCGCCGCCATGAACCCGAAGCCGCACACCGTGAAGCCGGAGACCCCCATCTCCGAGGCGGCGAAGCTCCTCCACGACCGCAAGCTGAACGGCGTCATCGTGGCCGGGACGCGCGGCGAGCTCGTGGGCATCCTCACCACGACGAACGCGCTCGAGGCGCTGATTCATTTTTCTAGATAGACGGGGGCTGCGCCCCCGCCCCAGCAGCGAAGCTGCTGGGGCCCCTCCCCGGAGTCGGCGGCCTTAATGCGCGCCGGGGGCTCGCCCTCAGCGCAGGAACATCTTCCCCGCGGCGAACAGGCCCACGGCGATGGCGAACGCTCGCATCCCGGCGGGCGGGAGCCGCTGCGCGAGCAGCGCGCCGATCCATCCCCCCGCCAGCGATGCGACCGCCATGATGGCCGCGACGCGCAGGTCCACCTTGCCGCTCATGGCGAAGAGGATCGCCGCGACGCCGTTCGTGAGCAGCGCGAGCAGCACCTTGAGGGCGTTCGCGTGCTGCATCGAGGACGGCACGAGGATGCCCATCGCCGCGAGCATCAGGATCCCGATGCCCGCGCCGAAGTAGCCCCCGTAGATGGAGATGAGGAGCTGGATGACCCAGTGCGCGAGGGGATGGTTGCCGACGGCGTGGCCGCCGACGAAGGTCTTGATCGGCCCCTGCAGCGCGAGGAGCGCGCAGGCGAACAGGATGAGCCAGGGGACGATCGCCGCGAACGCCGACTCGGGGAGCGCGAGGAGCAGCACCGAGCCGATCGCGCCGCCGAGCAGCGCGGGCACGCCGAGGGTGAGCGCGCGCCGCCGCTCCTCGCCGATGTGCCGGCGATAAGCCCAGACGGAGGAGAACTGGCCGGGCCAGAGCGCGACGGTGCTGGTGGCGTTCGCGCCGACGGGGCCGAGCCCGGCCGTGAGCAGCGCCGGGAAGGTGAGGAGGGTCCCGCCGCCCGCGACCGCGTTGATCAGGCCGGCGGCGGCGGACGACGCGGTCACGAGCAGCCCGTTGGCGAGCGTCACCGTTCGTGATTAGCACGGCGCGCCCCGGCGGCGCAGCCCCCGCCGGGCGATTGCCGGGCCCGCCGCGCGGCGGCAGATCCCGGCCGGAGGTCCCGATGCACGCGACCCTCGACCGAGCCGAGATCATCCACTTCGCGGGCTGGAGCCGGCGCTCGCCTGCGCTGCGCGACGGCGCGCCGGTCCTCGTCGGCCACGGGGAGGCCGGGGAGCGCTGCGGCTGGGAGCCGTTCTTCCGCGCGCTGGCGGCGAAGGGCCTCGCGGTCGCGTTCGATCCGGGGACGCCCGGGGAGCCGCGCTTCGTCCCGCGGGCGGAGGCGGAGCCGCACCTCGGCTCCGCTCGAAGGACTCCCGTCGCGGAGGCCCGACGGTTCCTCTCGGCCCTTCGTGGAGCGCCTCCCGCCGCGAGGTAGCCCGCCGCAGCCGTTACCTTCCGCGCCGGCCGCCGCGCGGACCGCCCTTGCCACCCTTGCCGCCGCCGCTCGGGCCCCTCCCGCCCTTCCCGCCCTGCGGCCGCCCGCCCTGTGCCTTCCCGCCCTGCGCCTTGCCGCCAGGCTGACCGCGCCGCCCCGTCCTGCCGGGCGACCCGGCGTGGCCCGAGGCCTTGCGCTCGCCGCGCCCCTCGGTCCGCCGAGCGCCTGCGCCGGCCGCCCCGCGCTCGCGGCGGCTCTCCCCGCCCCGCTCGCGGCGCTCGCCCGGAGCGCCGTGCTCCCGGTGGCCGTCCCCGCTGCG